>NZ_JAOTGL010000004.1:0-98381 GCF_044427045.1 Streptococcus sp. 2022WUSS135 | reverse complement strand
CAATGATTTCCACGCCTTTGTATTGACATAGATGACGGAAAATATCAATTAAGTCCTGTCTAATTTTGTAGTAAATGGATTTTCTACGGTACTTAGGTGTGAAAACTATGTGATATTTGCACATCCATTTAGTATGTGATAAACTGTAACTGGTTTTAGCCATTTCTTTTTCCTCCTTTATCTAACCTGAACAATTAGATTATATCAGGAAAAAGAAATGGAAGCTCAAAGCCTTGTCAGCCACCAGCATAGCTGGTGGTTTTCTTGTTTTTCTCTACGAGAAAAACTGGCTCGAAGCCATAATAAAAAGATCCTATCCAACAAATATTGGAGTAGAATCTTAAGTTAATGATATTGGGGTATCCCCCACCGTTTTCACGAGTTCTTTTCATTATTCTGTGGATGAGGGCGCAACCATCATGGATGTCTTGTTCAGTCACTTTTGCTTATATTATTAGTTTTTTACTGTATCGGTTGCAACATCCTCACCAAACCATTTTTGGGAGATTTCTTGGAATTTACCTTCTTTATATAATTCAGCAAATGCCTTATTAATGTTTTCTACGAGTGTAGTATCTGATTTACGAGCACCGACTGCGAAGGCTTCATTTTCAAAACCTGCATCAATGATGTTGTAATCTGCGATAATTCCCTCTTGTTGCAAGTAATAATTTGCATATACACGGTCAATCAAGAGGCCATCGATACGATCGTTTTTCAAGTCAATCAAGGCTTCATTGAAGGTCGCATATTGACTTGCATCGTTATTTTGAACAATATCTTTCAAAATAGCTGGTTGTGATTCAAATACTGAGTAACCAGATGAACCTGCTTGCGCACCCAAAATCTTATCCTTCATATCAGATACTTGGCTAATATTGGAAGATTTTTTAGTTACAAGAACTTGTTGGTTATCCATGTAGGGATTTGTGAAGAGAACTTTTTCCTTACGCTCATCTGTAATAGAATAACCATTCCAAATTAAATCAATATTCCCGTTATTCAATTCGGTTTCTTTCAAGTCCCAGTCAATTGGTTGCCATTTTACAGTAATTCCATATTTTTCAAAGACTACATTAGCCAAGTCAATATCGAAACCTGTGTAAGAACCATCTGTCTGTTCAAATCCCATTGGAACAAAGGTCTTATCAAAGCCAATCGTAACGGATTTTTCAGACTCGTAGGCTGTCCAATTATCAGACTTAGTAGCCGAATCATTGGAGCCACAAGCAGCAAGAGTTAAAGAAGTTACAAGAGCAAGAGCTCCAAGCATCATTTTTTTAATATTCATCATCATATTTGTTCCTTTTCTTAGTGTTTCGGTTCAATTTTGATGATTTCATCTGCGATATTCTCAGCAAACTGCATATCATGGGTGACCACAATTTGCGTGATTCCAGTAGCCCTATTTTCAAGAATCAGTTTCTCAACTTCTTTTCTTAATTCAGGGTCTAGGGCCGAAGTTGGTTCGTCATAGCCGATAATCTCAGGATCAATCATCATCGCACGCGCCAAAGCCACACGTTGTTTCTGTCCGCCCGATAATGAAAATGGGTAGGCAGTTGCGTGGTTAGCAAGTCCAAGAGTATCCAAGAGTTTAAGGGCCTTGTCTTCCGCCTCTGAACGCGACATATTTTGCGTTTTCATAGGAGAGAGAACCAAGTTTTCCAATACGGATAGGTGCGGGAAAAGCTGGAAGTCCTGGAAGACAAAGCCCAGCAAATGTCGTTTTCCCAACTCCTCTAACGGCAGTTCTTGACCATTATACATCAAAGTTCCTGAATCAATAGTCTCTAAACCAGCCAACATCCGTAAAAGAGTTGTCTTACCACCGCCAGATTGACCAACGATGGCAACAATTTTCCCTTCTGGAATGACCAAATCATAGTTGGAGAAAATCTGTTTATCTTCAAAGCGTTTTGACAAATTGCGTAACTCTAACATGACTTCCTCCTATCTATAATAATCAAATTTCTTTTCTACTTGTTTAGAAATCAGTGTCACCGCACCGATCATCAATAGGTAGATTGCACCTGCGATAAACATAGGCGCCAAGCTGGCATCACGATTGGCAGCAGTACGACTAGCCAACAACAAATCGCTAACCCCAAGTGCATAGACCAAAGAAGTATCCTTTACCAAAGTCATGACTTCATTGAAAACACTTGGCAGGACAATTTTCACGACCTGTGGTAAGACAATATAGCGAATGGTCTGAACAGGGGTAAATTTCAATACCTTAGCCGCTTCATACTGACCTTTTGGAATAGCTTCAATACCACCACGGAAAATTTCAGAGAAATAGGCCGCATAGTTGAGCGTAAAGGCCAGAATCACTGCAGGCATTCGGTCAAATGTAATACCCACACTTGGTAAAACGTAATAAACAAAAATTAATTGTAAAAGCAAGGGGGTTCCTCGCATAATTAATACATAGAAATGCAATAACCATTGTAAGGGTTTAAATTTAATCTGCATTAAAAAAGCGAAAACAGCTCCTAATGGCAAGGATAATATCAATACTAGAAAAAATACTTGCAAGGAGACTGCTGCACCATTTAGTAGACTGGGCAGAACTTCCAAAACATAATCCATAGAGCTCTCCTAAAAGAATGATTAGGTTTTAGTATATCAAAAAATATCCTTAATTTCAAAGGATTTTTCAGAATTTTTAATAAATTTAACCAAAATTTTGTATATTTTTCAATAGTGCAAAAAGAAGGCTGGAAATCCATGCCTTCCTTCTTCTTATTCAACAGTAACAGACTTAGCCAAGTTACGTGGTTTATCAACATCCAAACCGCGTTGCAATGTCGCATAGTATGCAATCAACTGTGTCGGAACGACCATAGCAATCGCTGACAAGAATGGATGAACAGTTGTAACAGTAATGTCATCTTCTTCCTTAGCTACTGCTTCATCAACAATTGTCAAGACATTGGCACCACGCGCCACTACTTCCTGAATATTGCCTCGAGTATGGCTTGCAAGGTGTGGATGATTTGAAATCAAAGCCAAGACAGGAACACCGTCTTCAATCAAGGAAATGGTACCGTGTTTCAATTCACCTGCCGCAAAGCCTTCACACTGGATGTAGGAAATTTCTTTCAATTTCAAGCTGGCTTCCATAGAAACGTAGTAGTCACTACCACGACCGATATAGAATGCGTTGCGAGTGGTTGATAAGAGTTTTTCAACTTTTTCAGCAATCACATCTTTTTCTGACAAGCTGGCCTCGATAGATTGAGCTACGATGGACAATTCATGCACCAAGTCAAATTCTTTCGCGTAGGCATTGCCATTTGCATCACCGACAGCCTTAGCCAAGATTGCCAAAGTCGCAATCTGTGCAGTGTAGGCTTTTGTAGAAGCTACCGCAATTTCTGGTCCTGCATGGAGCAACATGGTGTAAGTTGCCTCACGTGATAGGGTAGAACCAGGAACGTTGGTTACGGTCAAACTTGGAATGCCCATTTCATTAGCTTTAACCAATACCTGACGGCTATCAGCAGTTTCACCTGACTGGCTAATCATGACAAAAAGTGGCTTTTTGCTCAAAAGTGGCATATTGTAACCCCACTCAGATGAAATTCCCAACTCTACTGGTGTATCTGTCAATTTTTCCAAGAAGTCTTTTGCGGCAAATCCTGCGTGATAGGAAGTTCCAGCAGCCAAGATATAGATACGGTCAGCTTCTTGTACTGCCTTAATAATATCCGCATCAACTGTTACCTGACCAGCTTCATTTGTATAGGCGCTAATCAATTTACGCATAACAGTTGGTTGCTCATCAATTTCCTTGAGCATGTAGTATGGATAAGTTCCCTTACCAATATCTGACAAGTCAAGTTCTGCTGTATAGCTACCACGTTCAATGGCATTGCCATCATAGTCCATGACTTCAACACTATCTTTTTTCACGATAACCAATTCCTTATCGTGAATTTCCATGTATTCACTCGTCTCACGAATCATAGCCATGGCATCTGAGCAGACCATGTTATAGCCATCGCCCAAACCAATCAAAAGTGGAGATTTATTTTTTGCAACGTAGATAGTATCTGCATCTGTAGCATCAATCAAGGCAAAGGCATATGAACCTTGAATAATCTTCAATGCTTTTTTGAAGGCTTCTAGAGTTGACAAACCTTCTTCTGCAAATTGACCAATCAAATGCACAGCAATCTCTGTATCTGTCTGACCTTTCAAGTCATGACCTGCAAGATACTCTTCCTTGATTTCTGCGTAGTTTTCAATCACACCGTTGTGAACAAGGACATGCCCAGCAGTTTGAGAAGTGTGAGGGTGAGCGTTGTTCTCAGTTGGTTTCCCGTGTGTTGCCCAACGAGTATGACCGATCCCTGTTGTCCCTTCGGTCTTATCGCCAACTTTTGCTGACAATTCTGCAATGCGACCAACAGCTTTCACAAGATGAGCTTGCTCACTACCCGTCACAAAAATACCCGCTGAATCATAACCACGGTATTCTAATTTTTCAAGTCCTTGAATCAAAATATCAGTTGCGTTTGTATTTCCTACAACACCAACGATTCCACACATACATATCACCTACGATGTTTGTTAACATCGGCTTTCATTTCTTTAAAAATTGGTCTAGTCTAATTTATATCCAAAAAGACCAGTAAAATCAGTATATAACAAGATTTCATCCTTGTCAACATTTTAATTGGTCTAGTCTAATTTCAAAATACAGATCCAGTCATCTCATACTCAATGAAAATCAAAAGTAGCCTAGGAAACGAAGCCGAAGATAGAACTGGAGTTCATCAAGGCAAGTTGACAACGGATAATTTTGATTTTCGAAGAGTATCAACACAATAAAAAAGCTGATTCTACTGAACCAGCCCTGTCTTAATAAAACCAAATTCTGAAAGTGGACTAATCCGAAAAGTCAGTCTACCAACAATATCCTCACTAGAAATCAAACCAAAACTACGACTATCCTGTTGATTCGTTCGTACATCATTCAACACCAAATAGTGCCCCTCTGGAATGACGTTGTACTTTCCATTTGTCAAGGTTTCCAATGTAAAGTCATCTGTATAACTTTCTTGTGAATGAGGCGTTTTTAAATAGTTCTCTGTAACAATAATATCATTACGATAGAGAACATCGTCCATATAGGTAACCGTCTCGTTTTCCAAAGCAATCACACGACTCACATACTCTTTTCCCTCATGGTTATACAAAATAAAATCTCCATGAATCGGGCGGACATTTCGCACCGTCATGATAAAGTCGTTTTCCTTCAAATAACTATTTGCCATCTCAGGGGTAATCGTGACTGGCTCAAGTAACCAAAATCGTAGGCCAATGATTCCAAAAATCAATAAGACCAATAAACTGATTTGTTTTATTAAATCTCTTTTTACCATAATCTCTCCATTTCACTAGTATTATACCACAATTTAGAGCTATTAGTGTCTGAGATGCTGGTAAATCTCTTCAGCAATAACTTGATTTCCTAGCGGTGTCAAATGAAGACCATCGCTATAGTATTCAAGATGTCCCTCCGTCACAGTGTAAAGGTTAATAACTGGTAAACCAAGTTCATTTCCGATAGCTGGGATAATCTTTTGTAATTCATCTTCAATAATTTGATTATTCAATCCAAAACGACTGGTTGGTACGTAAGGCGGGATAACTAAATAAACATCCGGCTGGCTTGATAAAGCCATATACTGCTCGGCCATTTCCCTATACTCTCGAATAAATCTCTCCCTATTCCAATATGGTCCTCGGCTATCGTTACTACCAATCATGATGATGACAATATCTGCTTCACTCTCAAGTGAAAGTTGGGCATTCTTCTCTTTAAAGTAAGGAAAATCTGCAGTTGACTGAAGTGAACGCCCACTCAATCCGTAATTTGAAACTTGATAGTGATACCCAAGTTTCTCAGCTAGAATACAAGGATAGGCATCTTTTTCACGATTCTCCAAGCCATATCCATAAGTCAAACTATCTCCGACTGTTGCAACTTTTACGGTCCCACTTCCAACGGTTAGGACCTCAGGATACATTATATCTGACACACGAACTCCTCAATTTTTCTTATTTTCTATTGTATCATGTTGAAAAAAATAAATAAACTTCTGAATTTGTGATATAATTAACTTATGAAAAAACAAGTTATTATTATAGGCGGAGGAATTGTTGGCTCTACTGCAGCCTTTTATCTCTCCCAAGAAGAACAAGTCAATCTTACTCTCATTGATTTAGGTATTGGAACAGCCACACGAGCTGCCGCAGGTATCATCTGCCCATGGATGGCTCAGAAAAAAAATAAAGACTGGTACAAGCTGACTTCCGATGGTGCTGTTTTCTACCGTCAATTGGTAGCCGATTTGGAAAAATCGGGTGCTACTGAAATTCCATTCAAACAGACTGGAACCATCGGCCTAAAAAGTAAGCCTGAACTACTTGATAAAATCCAAAAAATTGCCGAGGAACGTCGCGTAGATACTCCGACTATTGGCGAAATTACTCCGCTTATAGGCTCGGAAATTAACCAGTACCTGCCACTACTTAAGCCAGACTATTTTGGTATCCATTTAGAAGGTGGCGGTCGTATTGATGGTGGGCGTTTGATTGATATTCTTCAGGAACAATTTTTGAAAAATGGTGGTACACGTATCTACGGACAAGCAAAACTGCTCGACAACCATACTGTCGAAGTTGATAATCAAGTGCTTACTGCTGACCATATTATCTTAGCCACAGGGGCCTGGTTGCCACATATTCTTGAACCTCTTGGTTATCAAGTGGATGTTCGACCACAAAAAGGACAATTGTTAGAATTAGATACAGAATTCGATACTGATAATTTGCCAGTTTGTATGCCTTACGGAGAGATTGACATCCTACCATTTGAAAATGGAAAAATCATTATTGGTGCAACTCATGAAGATGATATGGGGTACGATTTAGAACTAGACCCTGAAAAAATCCAAGCCATGCATGATAAAATAGCCGAATTCATGCCTGATTTGGCAAACTATCCTGTAGCCAGAACTCGCATTGGAACGCGCGCCTATACTTCAACGTATTCTCCATTCTACGGAAATATTGAGGATATGCCTAATGTCTGGGTAGCTAGTGGTCTAGGCTCTACCGGCCTGACAAATGGCCCAATTATCGGTTGGCAAATTGCTAAAGAAATTCTCAATCAAGAAACAAACTTTGACCGTACACCATATTCTCCAAATAGATATATTCTCAAAAAATAAGATACAATAAGTTTAGATTCTACTAACCCTTTAAATGTAGATACTAAGACTAGTTGTTATCCAACCAATAAATACAATAAGCAACGGGGGAACCTCGTTGCTTATTTCTATCTAGAATACTACCATTCTAGTCTCAAACTACTAAAGAATTATCTATGGCATGTTATAGTAACTATAGGAACTAATTCACTTAAAAAACTAATTCGTTGAAAATATTTCTTTTACTTACGTCTTTTCTTTAACAAACCTAAAGCACTACCAAGAACAAGAGTCAATAGACCGACTCCCATAATCTGTCTTGAAGTAGGTGTACTTACTTTCGAAGATTGTTCTACGCCTAAAATTTGTTTTGCACCTGCTTGAGATTGAACTCCCATATTCTTACCAGATTCAATAGTATTATTTGAGGTTTGTGAGATATTTTCTACGAGCACTACAGGCTCAGAAGCAGATGAAACCGTTTCAACTAACTCTGTCTCCTTGTGTTCCATAACAATTTCTGCTTTAGACACCTGATGCTCTGTGTTATTAGACTCTAATAACACAGTATTCTGATAGCTCATACCTATCTCAGTACTATTTGAGTTTGAAGACTGAGCAATGGTGGCTTCTAGCAATGGAGACCCTGCTTCTACTAAGCTTGATTCTAGCAATTCTTTCTTAATAATTTTTGATTGAACAGAGATTAGCCCTTCAGTATTTGGTTTTCTAACCTCTCTTTTCGATAACGAAGAAACTTCCACTTCTGCATTCGTGTCTCTCTTAGAACCGATAAGGGGGATAGCTACTGGTTCAATCACTGGATTATCCAGATTAACTGATGAAACAGCAGTTAGAGAGGTAGCTGCATGAATTTCAGGTTTGTTTACAGATACAGTTTCGACATTCGTTGGTTCGCTCGAGATTGGTTCTGCAATTTCTGTCTCTCTAGCCTGAATGGAGTCTTTTTCAAGCGGAGTAGCTACAGATTCAGTTTCGGCATTCGTTGGTTCGCTCAAAGTTTGTTCCGCATTTTCTGTCTCTCTGGTCTGAATGGAATCTTTTTCAAGCGGAGTGGCTACAGATTCAGTTGTGGAACTATCTGCATATGCCGAGGAACCACGGGGAGTAACTGAAGAGGTAGCTGAATGGATTTCAGAATTGTCGACAAGTTCAGCTTCAACACTAGTTGATTCGCTCGAGGTTGATTCTGCATTTTCTGTCTCTCCGGCTTGAATGGAGTCTTTTTCAAGTGGAGTAGCTACAGATTCAGTTACGGAATTATCTATATACGTCGGGGAACCATGAGGAGTAGCTACATCATTAATAGGAGTGACCACAGATTCAGTTTCGACATTCGTTGGTTCTACAAGAGAGATTTCTACATTTTGATGTGGTATTGAGTCTGGTTGTTCAGAAACAACCGCCTCCACTCTATCTTCTTCTTTGTCATTTGCACCCCCTACGATTAGGGTGTCTGACAGAAGTTCCGAATTCTGATTTTCAACTTTTTCTGACTCAAGAAGCTCTTCAACTTGGTCTATCTCATCATTTTTTACATCTTCTTCAACAGCTACTACTAGCGAATCCGTTTCTGACGTTTGCATGTTTCCTGATAGTTCTGAACCAAATTCATCCTTGTTTTCAATAATTATTGGTAATGTATCTGCCTCTTGTGCAAAAACATTATCTCCCTCAGCCTCTACAGAAGATGTCGTTTGGGCCTCCACTGGAAAATGCAATTGATCGGTATCATCTGCAATAATACCTGCATTCTCTGTGTCTGC
Source organism: Streptococcus sp. 2022WUSS135 (assembly GCF_044427045.1). Classification (NCBI taxonomy): domain Bacteria; kingdom Bacillati; phylum Bacillota; class Bacilli; order Lactobacillales; family Streptococcaceae; genus Streptococcus; species Streptococcus sp. 2022WUSS135. The sequence goes on along the minus strand of NZ_JAOTGL010000004.1, from coordinate 89,365 downwards.
TTCCAAATTTGTGGGACTCGTTTCTTGAGATGATAGAGAATCAACATCTGAAACCGTTGAACGATTACCTACTGGTAAATCTGGTGCCAAAGCATTTCCAACTTCTGAAATAGGAAAATCTAAACTCTTTAAACTATTTAAACCATTTTCCAATGCACCACTTAGCGTCTCAGAACTTTCTGCCTTTTGAATAGATAGAATTCCTTGATTATAGAGATTATTTAGTTTTTCAAGATAAATCAGCCGCATTGATTCTGGCAATTCAGATTGTCCTTGAATAGACAAAGTCAACGCCTTCTTTGTATCGGCTAATGTCTGACTAGCTGTTTCTTTAGCTTTTGCAAGCGGATTGAAATATTCTTCCCATAAGTCTTGACCCAGACGGATTGTATGGACATAATCCAAAAGCGCTCCAGCTGAATTATTTTTCATATGATTATTCAAACGTGGATTTCCGGAAGCATCACGAGTAATTCCCATACGCTTCAAGCCAATTTGTTCTTGTTGATCATCAGAATCTGTGATATAGACAGCCTTAATCTTACCTTGATTGTCGTACTCAGCACCCCATACCGTCACAATATGCGTTGCATAACCTAATGTTCTATAAGTTAAGCCGAGTAATCCTTTGCTCTCCAAAACAGTTCGAACATCCTCACCAAAACGCTCATAGCTACCACTGAAAATACGATTTGTCAGTTTTTTCTCTTTGAAAACGTCGTAGAAAAAGCCACCCCTACTATCTGGTACTAACTGGCTATCTTCCAGATTGACACCGCCCTGTGCCTTAGGTTTATATCCGTTAATAAACAAGTCAACTAAGGCATCTGACACAAAACCATTTGTACGATAACCATAGTAAGTTTTGAACATATCAAAAACTCGACTATTTTGTTGATTTTGGAATGAATTAATATAGCGCCGTAAGTCCGTTATTGCGTAGTTTTCTTCAACATTTACTGTACCCTTTTTTTCTTTGAGATATCGCTCAACATAGGAACTATTCTGTTCCAACCACCAATGTACCATGTTTGAAGACACAGCTGCAAAACAAAGATTAAGGTCAATAAATGAAGCATTTAGACTTTTATTGGTATCATAGTAGCCTTTTCCAGCCTCAAACGGTGCTGTATAGTTTAAATAGTCTCCATACTTCTCCTTTACAAAACCACCGCTTTGTTCCATTGCAGGAGGAGTAATTCCATGAGCCCATATAATTTGTCGTTGCTCGCCACTCTCCGTTTTATAACTGGTCTGATTCAAAATTTCTTTTGTCTCAGCAACCTCTATCTGATTTTGCTCATTTGTCGTAACTTCTGTGTCGTCTCTAGAAACTGCATTCTCGTCCCCATTGTCCGATTTCATCTCTACCGCACCTTCTCGTTCAGCACCAATAGATGATGGGATGTTATCTACTACTTTCTCTACAATTTCAGAGCTAGAATCATCAAAAGAGCCTAATTTTTCTGATTCAGTAGACGCCTCTTCTTTTTCTTGTAATTCCTCAATCGTTAGATTTTCTCTTGTAGTAACTGTGTCAGCAACAACAGTCGGTGCATAGATTGCAGTACATAGTAAAGATACAGAAACCAATCCAACTGCTGACTTTCTTAAAGAAAATCGTTCTTGAATTCTCATCTTTCCTCCATTTATATTTATATTCTTTGAACAAGTTATTCTTACTCTTATTTATTTTTTATATCAACACCCCAAAATCATTTAGAGACAAAAAATCTATAACAGCACGTATTTAACTTATTCTCTAATTATTACAAAAAGGTCCAAGCGGACCTTTTTATTATTTTACTGTACGAACACGCATAGTGTTTGTTGAACCTGCAACACCTACAGGCACACCAGCAACGATAATAATGTCATCTCCTGCTTCAACAAGACCTTGCTCTTTGGCAATACGTTCAGCCAAATCAAACATATCGTCAGTTGAATCTGGACGTTTTGTTACAATTGGAATAACACCCCAGTTAAGCATCAATGATTTTTGTACTTTCTCAGTAAATGTTACTGCCAAGATGTCCGCATCTGGACGGTATTTAGAGATCGAACGAGCTGAGTAACCTGTTTCTGTAACTGTTACAACTAGTTTGATGTCCATTGAGTGACATGCGTCTTTTACTGCAGAAGCAATAACTTCTGTTTTAGAGGCACGATTAAACTGATCAGAGTTCAAACGACCATATTCATTAAGAAGAGTCTGTGCGTTTTTAGCGATAGTTGCCATTGTACGAACTGATTCTACTGGATATTTACCGTTTGCAGACTCACCTGAAAGCATTGTTGCGTCAGTACCATCGATAACTGCGTTGAATACGTCTGATACTTCTGAACGAGTTGCACGTGGTTTTTCAGTCATTGTTTCCAACATGTTTGTTGCTGTGATAACTGCTTTACCAGCTGCATTCACTTTAGTGATAATCATTTTTTGGTAAACTGGAACCATTTCAAATGGTACTTCGATACCCATGTCACCACGAGCAATCATGATACCATCTGCTGCTTCGATGATTTCGTCGATGTTGTCGATACCTTGTTGGTTTTCGATTTTCGCAAACAATTGAACGTGATCGTTACCAGTTTCTTTACAGATGTTACGAACAACTTCTACGTCTTTTGCAGTACGTACAAATGAGATAGCAATAAAGTTCAAACCTTGCTCAAGACCGAAGCGGATATCTGCATTATCACGCTCTGCAAGAGCTGGGAAAGGAATTTTTGTGTAAGGGATGTTTACACCTTTTTGTTTAGCAATTACACCGTCGTTTTCAACCAAAACAACAAATTCACGGTTTACTGCATCTTTTTCAACAACTGTCAAACCAAGTTTGCCATCATCAACAAGGATTTGCTTACCAACTTCAACATCATCAAAGACATCCAAACCACCTGCTACGTTCAGGGCAATCACTTCTTTTGTAGATTTGATACCTTGTTTTGTAGCAACACGCAATTTGTCACCAGTTGTATATGCGTATTCTTTTGCATCATCTTCAAACAATTCTGTACGGATTTCTGGACCTTTTGTATCCAACAAGAAACCTACTTTTTTACCAGCGATTTCTTCTGCACGACGAACTGTTGCCATACGATCACCTTGCTCTTGGTGGTCACCGTGTGAGAAGTTGAAACGGAAAACATTGGCACCTTCTGTAATCAAAGCAGCAATTTTCTGTGCTGATGACTCAACATCCAATTTTTCACCCCAGTAACCATCGTCACCGAATTTTTTACCACCGCGGATTTCTACCGCTGGACCAAGGGTTGCAACAATTTTAACACGTTTGTTCATCTTAACAAAACTCCTTTTATTTCAATGGTCATATGACCCTTAATTAACACTTTTAAACAATGATACCTAGATTGACAAGTTACGGTTCAAATCAGCCAACTCCAAATCTGCTTTATGTGGATTATTAACTACAATCTTGCCATCAGTAGTCAAGCTAAACAAGGCACCTTCTTCTGCAGTTCCAAGAATTGGATTTTCAACCATTTGCTCGTTACGGATACCTACCGCAAGACCACCACGGCCTTCTTTAAGCAATTTAACGGCATGAGCTCCCATACGAGAAGCAAGTACACGATCACGCGCTGTTGGAGAACCACCACGTTGGATATGACCAAGTTCTGTCACACGAAGATCACTTGTATCGCCTGCTGCTTTCAATTCTTCAGCAAACTGTGCCGCTGGCATAACACCTTCGGCCAAGACAATGATGCTATGTTTCTTACCTTTATCGTAACCCGCTTTAATACGGTCAACAACATCGTTGATATTGAAGTCTTCTTCTGGAACAACAATAACATCTGCACCAGAAGCAATACCAGCCCAAAGAGCGATATCACCTGCATGACGTCCCATTACTTCAATGACGAAAGTACGACGGTGACTTGATGAAGTATCGCGAATCTTATCAATCGCATCCATAGCAGTTGTTACAGCTGTGTCAAAACCGATTGTAAAATCTGTCCCCACGATGTCGTTGTCAATGGTACCAGGTACACCAATAGCTGGGAAACCATGCTCCGTCAAGCGCATTGCTCCGTGGTAAGAACCGTCACCACCGATAACAACTACACCTTCAATACCATGTTTTTTCAATTGCTCAATCCCTTTAAGTTGCCCTTCTAATTTGGCAAATTCTGGATAACGAGCTGAACCAAGGAATGTTCCTCCACGTGAAATAATATCACCTACAGAACGTGCAGACAATTCATGGATATCACCCGCAACCATACCTGCGTAACCTTCGTTGATTCCATAAACTTCCATTCCTTCTGAAATTGCTTGACGAACAACTGCACGAATAGCAGCGTTCATACCAGGGGCGTCACCACCACTGGTCAAAACAGCAATACGTTTCATTCGTTAATGCTCCTTTAACTTTTCATTTTAACTGCCCTATTATAACATACTTAACCTAAACTTGCTTGACTTTTTGCTATTTTTTTATCGAAAAATCGTTTTCATAACAAATTCACTTAACTCTTCTTCTAATTGAGGCGTTTTCATAACCATGTGGTGCCCAGCCTGAATTGTCTGATTACTATCTTGATAATGAAGTACTACTGGAATGCTTCCTCTGTATTTATCCAAAATACGAGCAACGGCATAATCGTGTTCTCGATTTTCCAAAAGAATCCAAAATTTCTCCAAACTGACAGGCTCTAATTTTTCTAGAACTAATTGCAACTGTCCATCACGCTCTTGCACTCTACCTGTGATGTAGCCCATTCCCCCTTCTTCCAAAATAGAAGCGTATTGGCGATAAGATTCGGGAAAAAGAGTCACGTCAAGTGTCCTCTTGGTATCTGTCACTCGAAGAAATGCCATCTGCTCCCCAGTCTTTTTGGTACGAATCAATCGAATAGCTTGAATCTGCACAAGAACGGTTGCTCGATTGCCAACCGCTAAATCAGCCAAATCTGTAAAACTACGCTTAGATTCTCGACAAATAGTGACTAAAGGATGCGGACTAATACCGACACCTAGCAATTCCTGCTCTAGCATAAATTTTTCGCTGTTGCTGTAATCTTCTACATCTGTCCAACTATAACTCTCCTCTGCAAAAAATGTACCGATCGCCTCTGCAAAGACAAAGAGATTGTCTAGATTTTCAATAATCTTTTTACGATTGGCGTCAAAATCATCAAATAAACCAATCTGAATAAGAGGGATCAGTAAATCTTTTTTCTTGAAATTATCTGGCAAGCGCAAAATAAAATCTTCTACAGACTTATAGGGACGATGATCCAATATCCATAGAGCTAAATCTTTAGGCAAACCTTTTAGTGTTTTTAATCCTAGGTAAACCTTACTTTTATCAAACTTATCGTGATAAGGAATATTGTTAATCGTGAGTCGAGCCACCTCAAAGTCAAACTGCATCGCATCTTCAATATAAGCACTGCTAGAATGATTGAGCATGACATCAAAAAAGACATCCGTATAGTGACTCTTGAAATAAGCCATTTGAAAGGCTAAGGCTGAATAAGCATAGGCGTGGCTACGGTTAAAACCATAACCAGCGAACTTAGCCATCATGCCAAATATTTCCCTTGCATTCTCTTCAGCATGTCCGTTTTTCAGTGCTCCCTGTAAAAATTCCGCTTCCATTGCCTGCATTTCTTTGGCATTCTTTTTAGACATCGCCCTGCGGAGTAAATCCGCCTTTCCAAGCGTAAATCCTGCATAGACCTGTGCAATCTGCATGACCTGTTCCTGATAAAGCATGATACCATAAGTCGGTTGTAAAATAGGAGCAATGGTTGGGTCCAACAAATCAACTGCCTCTTGTCCATGCTTGCGTTTTACAAAGTTATCCGAATAATCACTAGCCCCCGGTCTATTCAAACTCGTTGTTGCAACTATATCTTCAAATCGACCAGGTTTGACCCTTCGAAGCAGGCTAATCGCACCAGACTGTTCAAATTGAAAAATTCCCTTAGTCCGACCAGCAGCAAAAAGTTCCAAGGTTTTCTTGTCTTCTAAATCTATCTTGGCAATATCAATTTCCTGCTGATAACGTTCACGTACTCCTTCTGCCATTTTTTGCACAAAGGTCAGATTTCGTAAGCCAAGGAAATCCATCTTCAACAGACCATTCGCCTCAACAGCATGTGCATCATATTGGGTTACCAGCATGTCATCCCCTATCTTAAGAGGGATGGTATCTGTCAATTCCTCATCACTCATCACTATCCCTGCTGCATGGATAGAAGTCTGTCGGGGTTGCCCTTCAATTTGTTGAGCAATCGCAAAAGCTTTTTGGTACTCTATCTTACTATTGATAATCTGACGAAAAGCGGCATTTCGCTGATAGGCAGAAGTAAGACTATCTCTAAATGAAATTTTCTTGGTTATATTACTTAACTCATATTCAGGTGTTCCGAAACGCTTAAATACATCACGAATGGCCTGCTTAGCTCCAAATGTCGAGTAGGTCACGATTTGAGCAGCATGGGTTGAACCATAACGATCTCGTACATAACGAATAAAATCTGCTCGATGAATATCTGGAATATCAATATCAATATCGGGCATTGAATAACGTTCAGCATTGAGAAAGCGTTCAAAGAGAAGATTATGCTTAACTGGGTCGATACCTGTTATATTTAAGGCGTAGGCAACTAGGCTTCCAACAGCTGAACCGCGCCCCATTCCCATGTAGTACCCTTGGCTACGTCCAAAACGAAGTAGGTCCCATACAATCAAGAAATAATCATCAAATCCCATTTGATGAATAATGGATAATTCCTTTTCCAAGCGTTCCTTATACAGTGAATTAGTCAAGCCCTTCTCTTCTAATCCTTGATAGGAGCGCTCGTATAATTCTTCCACTGCAGGTCTGTCACGATTAAAACGCGGCAATTTTAAATCTGTATTTAATTGATAAGAAATCCCTGCAACCAAGTCACGTAAATTATCAACTGCTTGCGGAAACCGATTCGAAAATAGATTGGTTAAGCTATCAGCCGATAAAAGTTTTTGCCGACTATCTACATCTGAAACCTGATTAAGCGGAATATTATCACGAATAGCATGGAGAACCTGTAGACTTTCCAATTGTTCCTCTTCAAAAAAACGAACCGTATGAATCGGGAGTATTGCTTGCTTAAAGTCTTGAACTGGTGTGTCAACCGTCACTCCGATATAATAGTTTACACCCAAATCGAGGTGCTCAATGCCAGAAAAATAAGGAACAACCACTGCTATGTCGACTAAATATTGACGAATGGTTTCAAAATCATCTTGCCCTGTCATCTTAGCAGTCGAAATTTTCAATAGATTGCGATAACCTCTGGTTGTCAGAGCAATCAATTGAGTAGTGACGTCCTGCTCCTCTCCCTGTAATTTCCAGTCCAGTTCACAACCAATAATTGGTTGAAGCCCCATTTTGTTACAGGATTCCATAAAACTATAGGCTGCATAAAGACTATTTTTATCCATTATCCCCAATGCGTGATAACCGAGCTCTTTAGCCCTGCCTACATAACTCTCTATCGTCACCATGCTATCCATAAAGGTATAAACTGTCTTTGTATCTAATTGTGCTAGCATGGTATTCTCCTTTTGTTGTTTCTTCTTAAATTATATCAAATAATCATCAAAAAATATTTTAAAAAAATTCAAAACATTTCCCTTGCTAATTTATATGATTTATTGTATTATTAATATAAGACATACACACGGGTGTCATCCTAGAAAGGAAACGATTATGGCTTGGAAATTTGATAATAACATCCCCATCTATATTCAAATCAGCAATACTATTAAATTGCAGATTGTGACCAATCAATTAAAATCTGGAGATAAACTTCCAACTGTTCGTGACTTAGCCGACATTGCTGGCGTCAATCCAAATACCGTTCAGCGCGCTTTGTCTGACTTAGAAACAGAAGGATTTGTTTACTCGGTTCGCACAACAGGCCGTTTTGTAACGGATAATCAGGAATTGATTACACAAACTCGCCTACATTTAGCCCAAAAGGAACTAGAGAACTTCGTGAACAATATGTTAGAATTGGGCTTCAGACACGATGAACTCACTAGCCAGTTAGATGATTATTTGAAAGGAGTTACTTATGAGTAACGCATATACTTTGGTTGAGCTACAGCAAGTTTCAAAATCTTATGGTGGAGCTGTCGCCCTAAATAATGTTAATTTGAAGTTAGCTGCCGGAAAAATCATAGGACTTTTGGGACCAAATGGTTCGGGTAAAACAACCATGATTAAATTGATCAACGGTCTGTTGCAACCAGAATATGGTCAAGTATTGATCAATGGTCGCACACCATCGCCAGAAACCAAGGCAATTGTATCTTATCTCCCAGATACCACTTATCTTGATGAACATATGAAAGTGCTCGAAGCAATTACATTTTTTGAAGATTTTTACGCTGATTTTGATAAGGAGCGTGCTCTCCATCTTTTACAAGATTTGGGTATTGATTTAAACAGTCGTATGAAACATCTCTCCAAGGGGAATAAGGAAAAAGTCCAGCTCATTCTGGTGATGAGCCGTCAAGCACAACTGTATGTTTTAGATGAGCCAATTGGTGGTGTTGACCCTGCCGCCCGAGACTACATTTTAAAAACCATCGTCAACAACTACTCTCCGACTGCTTCTGTTATTATCTCTACTCACTTAATTTCAGATGTTGAGCAAATTTTGGACGAGGTTATTTTCCTCCATTACGGAAGCGTTATTCGCCATGGGAATGTAGATGACTTGCGAATTGAAAGCGGAGAATCTATTGACGAACTCTTCCGCCAAGATTTTAAGGCTTAGTTAGAAGGAGATTGCTATGTTTAAAAAATTATTGAAATACGAATTTCAATCCGTAGGTAAATGGTATTTGGGAATTTATATTGCAGCTGTAGCCCTATCAGCAGTACTTGGTTTTTGGCTACAAGCGTTGGCCCTACGTACACAGGCTGGAAATACTGAACCTGGCGGTGGAGAGATGGTCTTATTGGGAACATCCTTTATGACTTTTGGTATTTTGATTGCCGCACTCTTCTTGTCAACATTTGTTCTAGTAATCAACCGTTTTAGAAAAAATGTTTATGGTCGACAAGGTTATCTCACTATGACCCTGCCGGTATCTAGCCATCAGATCATCTTAAGCAAACTACTTGCCTCTATTGTTTGGTATGTCTTGGCAGGTATTACTTGCTTACTTTCAATTGGAATCATCCTTGCAGTCATTCTAGCAGCAAGCGAGGAAGCCGTTACGCCAGAAATACAAACTTTTGTTCAAGCTATCGACTGGACTGTTTTACTTAGTCAGCTTGTCTATTATTTAATTGAAATTACCACTGGTATCCTTTTGATCTACTTCTCTATATCTGTCGGTCAATTATTCAAGGATCATCGCTTCCTCTTTGCAATCTTGACTTATATCGGCATTCTCATCGTTACTGGAGTATTTAGCACTTTCTTTGTCCTAAGCAACCTAGTAACAACTTATTCTACACCATTTTCTCTCTATCCAAGTCCAGTCTTAGCATTAGTCAATATTATCCTAGCTTTTGCTTACTACTTTGGAACCCACTTCATTATGACAAAGAAATTAAATCTACAATAAAAAGCTCTTTACTGGTCTAATCGACCGGTATAGAGCTTTTTTCTTAATACTGTTGGTCTAGGAGTTCCAACAAAACTTTCTTTTCTTCTTCGCTGGCAAAACTTGCCTGAATAGCGTTTTGATTGAAGCGATAAAAATCAGCCTTGGTAGTCCCAAAATATTCTACAAATAATTGATATTCTCTATTAAGTGTAGTATTAGAAACGGTACGATTATCCGTGTTGATTGTGATATTTGCTCCTGACTCAACTAGCTCTTGATATGGAAAATGTTCAATCGAATCAGCTGCACCAGTTTGAAGATTCGATGTTAGACACATTTCAAGTGTTGCTCCGCTATTGACAAAAGCTTGGATAGCTTCAGGATTGCGAGTAAGTGCTGTACCATGACCAATCCTTCTAATCCCAAGTTCAAGAGCTTGAATCACATTGGTCACACATCCACATTCTCCGGCATGGAAAGTCATGGGATAACCTAATGACTGAGTAAATTGAATAATATCCCGAAATTCTTCCGTAGGATAGTCTGCTTCATTTCCTGCGAAATCAAATCCCACAAGTCCTTTTGGTGCAAAATCAGCAATAGCCGAAAAAAGTTCCTTCGTTTGATTCGGTTTCATTTGCTTTAAACCACAAACCAAAAGTTTAGCAACCACTCCAAAATCTTCCTGCCCCCTGTTTAGTCCAACTAAAACTGCTGAGACCGCTTCTAAAATAGTCAAGTCTTGATCCGTCGACAGTTCTGGTGCAAAACGAACCTCAATGTAAATGATCTTATCTTTTGCAGCTTGTCGTACAAGATCATAGGCTGCCAATTCTAAAGCTGATGCAGTTTGTAAGAGTGGGCGAACAAAATCAAATAACTTTAAATAAGCCATTAAACTATCAACTTTTCCATGAACACTAACTAATTTTCTTAATGCTTCATCTTCTGCAGGAATAGTGATTTTAGCCATCTGTGCCAATTGTCGAATGACTCCGAGGGACAATGAGCCATCCAAATGACAATGCAACTCTGTTTTGACCAATTCATTTACATTCAACACTGTTAACACAACCTCCGTCTGGTATATTGTTAACTATCATATCATATTTTTGAAGAAAAACAAGAATTTTACCATAAAACCTGAACTTTTCATTTATTTTCAGTTGTATCATTCACAGACAAAAAAAGAACGACCATCAGTCGTTCTTCAATAACATACGGAAGACATGGGATTCGAACCCACGCACGCTGTTACACGCCTACCGCGTTTCCAACACGGCCTCTTGAGCCTCTTGAGTAATCTTCCATATATGGAGCTGGTGGGAGTCGAACCCACGTCCAAACACCTGCTAACTTATTCGTCTACAACCATAGGTTATGTCTTGCTTTGACTTGAACTCGATACATAACTCAAACCTAGACCAAGCGAGTCAGTAAATCTCTTTTGGAACTGCCTGACTCAATCCCAACGTAGCTTGCTATTTTAAGACCAATCAGCAAACACAAGCAATTCGCGACTGGTCACGCAGGCAGGTTATTAAGCTGCTAATGCGTAAGTGTTTGTATTTTTTGCAGTTATATTTAACTGGCATTTTTACATCTGCCGATGAGTTGCAGAACAAGCTTCATAATGCCTGTCGAATCCGTAACAACCCCGTAGGATTTGATACAGGAATTATTATAGCAGAATTTTTTATAAATAGCAAAATTATTTTACATTCTCCTTACAATTTAAAAAAATTTTGAAATATGGTAAAATGAAAGTATGTATAAATTTTGGCAAAAAACCATTCAAGTATTAAGTATTTTGACCCTTATCGGGACTGCTATTTTTCTGTTTTGGCTCTACAAGATTGGCATTTTGAACGACCAAAATGTCTTAAGCGATTTAATCAAAAGCCAAGGTGCTTTAGGTAGCCTCTCCTTTTTAGCTATTCAGATTATTCAAGTTGTATTTCCGATTATTCCAGGCGGTGTTACGACTGTTGTTGGTTTCCTCGTATTTCATTTTTGGTGGGGATTCTTTCTCAATTATCTTGGAATTTCAATCGGTAGTATCATCCTTTTCTGGCTGGCTCGTCGCTATGGAAAGAAATTTTGTCTCCTCTTCATGTCTGAAGATACATTTTACAAATATGAAAGCAAAATTGATAATAAACGTAGTTATGAAGTTTTCTTTATTCTCTGCATGCTTTCTCCCATTTCTCCAGCTGACATAGTGGTGATGATTACTGGATTAACAAGCATGAGTTATCGGAAATTTATTGTTATCACTTTACTTTGTCGCCCTTTCTCAGTTGTGGCATATAGCTTCTTTTGGATCTATGGAAGCCAATGGTTGCAACAATTATTAGGATAAAGTGATAACCACCCATGAAAACGGGTTGCTTGTACACCGGCTATAAGCTGTTTCTCTCCAGCGACGTCTAAAGACGTTCGCTGAACTTCGTTCAGGTTAGTGCTATAATTACTTGACTAATGCCCGTAACAACGGGCTTTTATCTTGTTCTAAAACTACCATCTGGAAATGAATCTTAATACTCTTTGACATTCAAGAATCAAGTGCAATGTCATTTTTCTCCTGCTCGCAAATGTATTTCGCAACTGTCTTTTCATTTAGTTCAACGGTACTCACATAGTAGCCTCTAGCCCAAAACTTTCGATTTCCATACTTATATTTTAAATTAGTATGTTTATCAAATATCATTAGAGCACTTTTGCTTTTTAAGTATCCCATAAAAATCGGAAATCGAAGGTTTTGGAGATATTAAGACAAGCATATGAACATGATCTGGCATCTTGTGCCCCTCAATGATTTCCACGCCTTTGTATATGACGAATAATATGTATCAAGTCCTCTCGAACCTTGTAGTATATCGCCTTACTGAGATATTTTGGTGTGAAAACGATATGATAGAGCACATCCATTTGGTATGTGATAAACTGTAACTGGTTTTAGCCATGCTAAACTAGTCCACTGGACTAGTTTATACTCATTTAAAATCAAAAATAGCCACCTACCACTCAAAGTGGATATGGAGCGTTTCGATTTTGTTATTTTTTTAGAAGAAAACAGCTACTTGAAATCCACAATCCTCAACTCAAACTTATAAATTAAGGTTTCACATGTTATAAGTAGCTTAGACTTGCTATTTTTGATTTTTATTGAGTATTACTCCTCCTTGATCTGACCTGAACAATTAGATTATAACAGGAAAAAGAAATGGAAACTCAAAGCCTTGGCAGCCACCAGCATAGCTGGTGGTTTTCTTGTTTTTCTCCTCGAGAAAAACTGGCTCGAAGCCATAATAAAAAAATGGCTTCAAACGTTCGAAACCATTTTGTTTTTTTATTTAATTCCTAATGCAATTCGAGCATAACGACTCATTTTTTGCACGGTCCAAGCTGGTGACCAAACCAGTCTCACATCTACTTCTGTTACTTCAGGAACATCCTTCAGTACATCATGAATTTGATCGGTAATCAAATCAGCTAATGGACAACCCATGGTCGTCAAGGTCATATCAATTTCAGCCTTGCCCTCAATAAATCGGATTTCATAAATTAACCCTAAATTGATAATATCAATACCTAGCTCAGGGTCAATCACATCTTCAAGAGCATGAAAAATACGCTCCTGAATGTCTTTAATTTGATCTTCTGTGTACGTCATTTTTCTCTCTTTCTTGTTCACAAGTTCAATACTAGAAAAGAAACAAACCAAGTTTGTATCAAAAAGTCCACTTGGCGCTCCCTTTCTCATTTCAAGGGGAGCGGTTCAACTCGCCAAAGTTGAGTGCTTCTAAAAGCTACTCAACTAACGGCAATTCCCAATAGAATTGCCTAGACGACTTACTAGTTTCTCACATCATTATGGTCGAATGATGTGAGAAACGTCGATCATCTCCCCCAGAAAATTAGACCTGCTCTCTTATTTTCAAGCAGGCTTCAACAGTCCGGGGGACTGTTGAAGGTTGGAGATGAAACAAACCAAGTTTGTGTCAAAAAGTCCACTGGACTACACTCCCTTTCTCATTTCAAGGAGAGCGGTTAAAATAGCCCACTGGGCTTGGGCCGCTTTCTTATTTCTAGGCTCGGGTTAAAACACCACTGGATTAGCCTGCTCTCTTATTTTCAAGCAGGCGTTAAAAACCTCCCCCGGAGGTTTTTAATCCTCAATAAAGTCTCTGAGTGGTTTGCTGCGGGATGGGTGGCGGAGTTTGCGAAGGGCTTTGGCTTCGATTTGGCGGATGCGTTCACGGGTTACGTTAAAGACTTTACCAACATCTTCAAGAGTGCGCATTTTACCATCATCTAAACCAAAACGAAGACGCAATACGTTTTCCTCACGGTCAGTAAGAGTATCCAATACCTCATCTAACTGTTCACGAAGAACGACACGAGTTGTGTAATCAACTGGATTTTCAATGACTTCGTCTTCAATAAAATCTCCAAGATGACTATCATCTTCTTCACCAATTGGGGTCTCAAGTGAAACAGGTTCTTGGGCAATCTTGAGGATTTCACGAACTTTCTCAGGCGTCATATCCATACGCTCAGCGATTTGCTCAGGAGTTGGATCTTGGCCCAATTCCTGCAAGAGATTGCGTTGCTCACGGACCAATTTGTTAATGGTTTCTACCATGTGAACAGGAATACGGATTGTACGCGCTTGGTCAGCAATGGCACGAGTGATAGCCTGACGAATCCACCAGGTTGCATAGGTTGAAAACTTGAAACCTTTAGAGTAGTCGAACTTATCAACGGCCTTCATCAAGCCCATGTTTCCTTCTTGGATAAGATCAAGGAACTGCATACCACGCCCTACATAACGCTTAGCAATGGAAACAACCAAACGCAAGTTGGCTTCAGCCAAACGTTGTTTCGCTTCTGGGTCACCTGCTTCAACTGCCAATGCCAATTCTTGCTCTTCCTCGTTGGTCAAAAGAGGTACAACACCAATTTCTTTCAAATACATGCGGACTGGGTCGTTCACTTTTGCAGAAGTGCTTCCGAGCAATTCTTCATCAGATAATTCTGGTTCTTCCTCTACCTGCATAGCACGAGCAGAAGGGTTCCCTTCTTTATCGACAATCGAAATCCCTGCGTCCTGAATACGTTGGAGCAAATCATCGATTCCGTCAGCATCAAGCGTAAATGGAATAACCAGTTGGTCATTGATTTCATCGTCTGTAGCTGAACCTTGTTTTTTATGGTTACGGATAAATTCGGCAACTTGTACATCAAAAGTAGTTACTTCTGTTTTTTTATCTTTTTTATTTGTCATATTTACTCCATTTGTCTTCTTCTATCGAGGAGTTTTTGCAACTCATCGAGGGCAATATCTGCATTTCCCACATGGGAATGTTCACGGATTTTCCGTGCTAGGTGCTGGTTCTCCTTCTTTAACAATTCCTTGTCTCGCCGAATTTCTAATTCTTCGATTTCGTGTGGAGACACTTCATTAGGTAAACGTTCTTCCTGCATACGATACCAAGCCTGTTGAGCGGAATCGTTCAACTGTGATAGTTCAAAACTGGTAATTTCCCCAGATTTTTTTAACATATCATAAATAGCTTGCAATTCTGGCGTCGCAAAATAAAAATCTTCTCGTAAACGGAACTCATTGAGAATATAAGGATGTTCAACCATCCGATAAAGTAAATGGTTTTCTGTTCGAATAAGACTCGTTATACGAGCAATCGTTTGGACTGGTGGCAAATAAGACTGACCAGTCTGTGATTGAAATACCTGTTGTGTTCTCTCCTGGCGCTGGTTCAGACGAACAGCATTTACTGCCTGTTCCACCTGATTATAATCAAAGTCAGAAAGTAAATCCGCCACCTTATAAATATAAGAATTTTGAGCTGTAATGGATGATACTTTGGCAATAATTGGTGCAATCTTATCTACAAACTCAATCTGCATTTGTAGATTGTCAGGATTTTCAGGTTTCAAGTATTGAATCAAAAATTCTACATCGCTGATTCGTGACTTGGTTAAAACCTGTTGCAAGGCTTCTTCCGAATTTTTCTGCAAAAATTCATCTGGATCCATATTATCTGGCAAACTCACAATTTCAACCTGAAAATCTTGTAGTTCGTCCAGCGCCTTCATGGTAGCTGCCTGTCCAGCCTTATCCCCATCATAAGTCAGAACAATTTTCTTACAAAACTTAGCTAGGTGTGCAACATGCTCTCTTGTCAAAGCTGTTCCCATGGAAGCCACTGCATTATCAATCCCTACACGATGAGCAGCAATAACATCTAGAAAACCTTCCATGAGATAGGCTTCACGTTGCTTCTTAATAACCGCTTTAGCCTTGTCCAAATGATACAATTCATAGCTTTTATTGAAAATCGCAGTACTACGAGAGTTTTTATACTTAGCTAATTGTTTATTGTTTCGATCTTCTTCGGTCCAAATCCGACCTGAAAAAGCTACAATTCGACCATATTCATCCGCCAAGGGGAAAATAATCCTCGCTTGAAAGGCGTCATAAATAATATTATTCTCACTTGGATTGAACAAACCCGAATTCAATAGACTTTCTTCGTCATATTGACCTGATAGTTTTTGGTAAAGAATATTCTGTTCGGCCGGAGCTAAGCCTAGCTGGAATGTTTTTATGACATCATCTGTCAAGCCACGTTGGTGTAGATAAGCTCTAGCTTCCTCACCCATTTTGGTTGTCATCAAAAGGGCATGATAAAACTTTGCGGCATCCCGATGAATATCATACAGGACCTGATGCGGACTAATCCTTTTCTCCTCTTGATGATAGGAAGGAATTACATCTACTTGAAACCCTGCCTTCTCAGCTAAGATAGCTGCCGCATCCGCAAAAGAAACACCACGAACTTCTTCGACAAACTTGAATACATCTCCGGACTTACCACATCCAAAACAATGGTAGAACTGCTTATCTTCAATCACATTGAAAGACGGGGTTTTCTCCCCATGAAAAGGGCAAAGACCGACATAATTACGTCCGGCCTTAGTCAAAGCAACCGTTTCACCAATAACGTCAACGATATTGAGAGCTTGTTTTATTTCAGTAATTTTATCCTTTGAAAGCACATTCCCTCCTCATATCATACTAGCTAATTTAAAAAGTGAACACTCTTCCCTTAGTTTAACATACTCTATTGTATACTAAATAAGGGAAAATGTAAAATTTCTAAAACAAATTACTTGTAAAATATTTTTTTATGGGTATAATAGGTAAAGTAAAATATTTATGAAAGGACATATTTAGGATATGTTGAAAGATTTAAAAGCATTTTTGTTCCGTGGGAACATTGTTGACCTTGCTGTAGCAGTGGTAATTGGTGGTGCGTTTGGCGCAATTATTAAATCATTTGTTGAAGATATCATCACTCCATTGATTTTAACTCCTGCATTGAAAGCAGCAAACGTTCAAAACATCGCTGAGCTTGCTTGGAACGGTGTTAAGTACGGTAGCTTCTTGAGCGCTGTTATCAACTTCTTGATTATTGGAACTTCAATGTTCTTCGTTGTTAAAGCAGCTGAGAGAGCAATGCCTAAGAAAGTTGAAGAGAAAGCTCCTGCTGGTCCAACTCAAGAAGAGTTGCTTGCAGAAATCCGAGATTTGTTGAAAAAATAATATATTAGCAGGCCTAGTGCCTGTTTTTTGTTCATAAAAATAGAAGATGCAGGTACTCTACCCGCATCTTTTCTTATCCTTCGTATCCATTTGGATTTTTCGATTGCCAGTTCCACGTATCTTGACACATGTCTTCAATTGTTTTTTCTGTTTTCCAATTTAACTCTTTCCAAGCCTTGTCTGCGTTGGCGTAACAGGTTGCCACATCACCTGGACGACGGTCAACAAGTTTATAGTGTACTGGAACGCCATTTACCTTTTCAAAGGCTTTGACCAACTCCAATACACTTGTTCCTTGACCTGAACCAAGATTGTAAGTATGTACACCTGTAGTAGTTGAAATTTTTTCAAGCGCCTTAATATGACCAAGTGCCAAATCAATCACATGGATATAATCACGCACTCCAGTACCATCAACTGTATCATAATCGTTACCAAAAACGCTGAGCTCCTCACGTTTACCAACGGCTACCTGTGCAATAAACGGCATCAAATTATTAGGAATACCAGCCGGATCTTCCCCAATCAAGCCAGATTCATGGGCACCAATTGGATTGAAATAACGGAGCAATGCAATACTCCACTCCTTATCTGCTACTTCCACATCACGCAAGATTTGTTCCAACATAACTTTGGTATAGCCGTACGGATTCGTTGCGCTAGTTGGCATAGTTTCAACCAAAGGTGATGGATTATTGAGACCATAAACAGTTGCACTTGAGGAGAAGACAATTTTCTTAACACCAGATTCTGCCATGACTTCTACCAAAGCTAGGGTTGACATGATATTGTTTTCATAGTACATAATTGGCTTAGCTACGGACTCACCGACTGCCTTGTAGCCAGCAAAGTGAATGGCTGCCTCAATGTTTTCATTTTCAAAAACTTGGCGCAAGGCTTCCTTATCTGCCACATCCAACTCATAGAAAGTTGGGCGCTTGCCAGTGATGGTTTCAATGCGGTCTAAAACCAAAATACTTGAGTTTGAAAGATTATCCACGATAACCACTTCTTTACCTAAATTTAACAATTCGACAACCGTATGACTACCAATATAACCTGCACCACCAGTAACTAAGATACTCATCTCTTTACTCCTTTTCACCTGGACAAAATTCTATATCCCTATTATATGTCACCTATTGTAAAAAGTAAACAAAAAACAGCCTTTCGGCCGTTTTCAAATTCAATTAGAATTTTTTACGCTTGCGAGCTGCTTCTGATTTACGTTTACGTTTTACAGATGGTTTTTCGTAGAATTCGCGTTTGCGTGTTTCTTGAAGAGTACCAGCTTTAGTAACCGCACGTTTGAAACGACGAAGAGCATCATCAAGTGATTCGTTCTTGCGTACTACTGTTTTTGACATTTTTTTCACTCCCCTCAATTTCAAAGTCTTTATCATTTTACTATGATTCAACTCATTTGTCAATATTTTTTAATTCTAAAATATGAATTTTACGCTCTTATCCTATCCTATTCTTTTTTCCTGTCCACGCCAGTATTGTCCCAAAGAACAATTCGTAAAGGACAAAAAATAATACAAAGCAATGCAAGAAAAACTCTTGTGGCAAAATATATATGACAGGATCCTTTGCAGGGTCAAATAGCCATGTAGAATCCCCTGGAAATAGCACCGTATGAAATAATACAAAAAACTGATCAAAGCCAACAAGAACACCTAATAAACCGATTATCATTGGCGTAAGCATGGTCCAGAAAATGACCTTTTTAACCAAGTCTCCATAACCTTTTAGCAGAATGTTTTTTACAAAAAGCACAAAGGCAGGGAGGGTGAGGATAAAAATCCCCTGAGTTAGATGGAATAAATGTTTCACATCCGCAAAATGTTTCAGACCATCAGCTGAGGATGAAAAATTTGGCATGTCTAAAACACTTGCAAATGGATTGGTCAGATAGTTCATCAAGATATTGAAATTATAGGAAATATCTGCCGCTTTCATGTAGACCACTTTTTCCAACCCCAAAAAAGAAATCTCAAGCGGATAAACTAGCCAAGCTAGGTAGATGGTGCCTAGAACTGCTGCCGACAAGACAAATAAAATCGTTCCGATAATCTGTAACTTAGTTCTCATCAAAACTCCATTCATCTAGGCTGTTGAGGACATGGGTTGGAGCCAGGGGTAAGTCTGCTACTTCTTCTGGCTTGGTAAATCCAGTCAGGACTAAAAGAGTTGGAAATCCATTGTCAATCCCTGCGCAAATATCCGTTAGATAGTTATCTCCCACCATAACTGTTTGGCTGCGTTCTGTGCCTAAAATCTCCAGAGCCTTGTCCATGATAATCGCTTCAGGCTTACCGATAAAGGTCGGCTCTACTCGGGTAGCAGCTTTCAAAAGTGCAATAAGTGAGCCTGCTCCTGGCAAATGACCTCTTTCAGTCGGAATGTTCAAATCAGGATTGGTACCGATAAAGGTCGCTCCCTTTTGAATAGCCAAGGTGGCAATGGTTAGTTTTTCATAGGTCAACTGAGTATCCAAACCGACAACAACATAGGCTGGATTTTCCGTGTCTTCCACATAACCTGCCTCAAAAATGGCAGACTTGAGCCCGTCTTCTCCAATGACATAGACTGTCTTTTCCTTGCCCAAATCATTCATATAATCTACCGTCGCCAGACTGGCTGTATAGATTGTTTCAAGTGGTGTCTCAATGTTAAAGTTTTCAGCCAACATAGCCTGCACCATCTCAGGACGGCGGGTGGTATTGTTGGTCACGAATAAATAGGGAATCTGGCGTTCTTGCAAGCGATGAATAAAACGTTCACCAGCAGGAATCCGCTTTTTCCCTTCATAAATCGTACCATCCAAATCAATCAAATAACCTGTATATGTCATTTTTCCTCCTTAATCAAATCGTGTTTCCCAATGCTCAGACCGACTAGCTTCCAAGCAAAGTGCTAACTGCTCAGCTGTATTTTTCCCAAGTGAGAGCGGTGGTAAGTCATCTAGACTGAAAAAGCCACTGGCAACTGTCTCCGAATTGGGCTGAAACTCCCCGCCAAGGAGACGACATAGAATGAAGACCTTGGTCACGCGGTGGGCTGTCTTGGCAGGATTGTTCTTGTGCTTGTCCAAAATCGCAACGACTCGCAGAGCCTCCACATCCAGCCCCGCTTCTTCCTTTACTTCCTTGACAACATTTTCCTTGACAGACTGGTCCACATCGCACCAACCACCTGGCAAGGACCAGAGCCCATCGTTTTCCTGGACAAGTAGGATTTTATCCTCTTGGAAAATAGCTGCGCGGGTATCCAGCTTGGGTGTCTGATACCCTGTTTCATTGCAAAACAAGTCTGTCACCACTTCCAAGGGCTGTCCAGATGGCTCTACCAACATTTCCGCCGCAATCTGTCTGATTTCTTCGAAACGTTCTATGTCATAGATATCTTTTCCATAGGCCAAGCCTGTCTGAGCCAAGGCTTGTAAACGCACGGCCCATTCCAACCACTTATCCTGCGACATGACTTTCCCTCCATTCTATGACAGCTTGCGCATGGATATGCCCATCTACCACAATCTCATGCTGGCTGACACTAGCTTCTGCCACCATGCGTGAACTCACCAAGCTAGTCGCCTCTACTTCCTTGAGATACTTGAGTTGGATTTTTTTAGGGATATGGCAGAGCAGAAAATCATAGCCCAGTGCTTCATACATCCATTCCAGGTACTTGCCATTATTGACATGACCATTCATATCCAAGTCAAAATAGCGAACAGGAAATTCTTGAACAGACGGGTTTTCCAAGAGCTGATACTTGGGAGCCCGAGGCAATTTCTTGACCTGCTCAGACTGATAAGGAGCAATCAAGGCTTCTGGCACAGGAGCCACCTTGCGAGTCTCAAAATCAATCAGGACAAAATAGCAGAGAATGTCCAACAAAAAATTGCCTGCTACATCGTAGATATAGAACATCCGATGACAGAAAAACTTGTTGTAGGCAACCGCTTCTGTTTTTATCGTGATGGTTTCATTGTACTTAGGCAAGCTTTGAATAGTTAGTTCATAATCAGTCACCACCCAAATCAAGCCAAATTCCTGAAAAACATAGAGGTCACTGCGCCCCAGTTCTTCCGACTGCCGACCTGACACACCAAGGCAGTAGGAAATAAAGTCAGGCAGTTTGATTTCTTGTTTAACATCCACCATATCAAAGGGAATGGTGAACTCTTCTTGATATGTTAGCCCCATAATGTTGATCTTTCTAGTCTTAAAGTATAGTCTTTCAGTTTGCGTCAACAGCTGCAGATAGCTTCAATAGTCCAGTGGACTATTGAGGGTTGGAAATCGTACTTACGATAGTAAGTAACATTCGTAGAGTACGGCAAAGCGAGTTCAAATACTCCAGTGGAGTGTTTGAAGTTGGAAATAAGGAAACGAAGTTTCCTCGCTCGTCGAAGTAATAAAACAAACTGAGTGACTATATGAAACGTTCGGCAACTGTATCGCCAAGAAACAATCCCTTTTTGGTCATACGAAGCCAACGGTCTTCTTCTTGCAAGAGACCTTCATTTTTCAAGTCCCTGACCACCTGACCGTAGCGGTCTTCAAAGGAAATGCCAAACTTTTCCTCGAATCGCTCAATGGACACGCCAGTTTTTTTCCGTAAACCCAAAAACATCTCTTCTTCCATCTGCTCGGTCTGGCTGAGGAATTCTTCGTGTAAGCGAGAATGACCTTTTTCTCGGATGGACTTGAGGTAGTGCTGGATGGGGCCGCGGTTGCGGTAGCGCATGCCGTCGATGTAGCCAGATGCTCCAGCTCCTAGACCATAGTACTCCGAGTTGTCCCAGTACATGAGGTTATGGCGACTCTCAAAACCAGGTTTGGTGAAGTTGGAGATTTCGTAGTGCTCGAAGCCGTTTCTCTCCAGCTCTTGTAGGATGTAGTCGAACATATCGGACTCCACATCTTCGTTGGGCAGATGCAGGTTGCCACGGTGTTGGCGGTTCATGAAGACCGTGTGGTTCTCCAAAATCAAGCTATAGAGGCTCATGTGGGGAATGTCCAGCTCCAAGGCCTTGGCGACATTGTCCACCACCTGCTCCATGGTCTGACCAGGCAGGGCATAAATCAGGTCAATGGAAATATTGTGAAAACCCGCTTCCTTGAGGGCTGCAATGGTTTCATAAATCTGGGCCTGGTTGTGGCTACGACCGATTTTTTTCAGCATACGGTCATCAAAGGTCTGAACACCCAACGACACCCGATTGCACTTGGACTTTTTCAGAACCGCAATCTTGTCTGCCGTCAAGTCACCTGGATTGGCCTCAATGGTGAATTCTTCCAGCTGTGACAAGTCCAGCAAGTCCTCCAGATTGGTCAGGAGATAATCTAGCTGGTCTGCCGAGAGAGCCGATGGTGTTCCGCCTCCGATATAAAGCGTGCGGAGGGCTGGCAGGTCGTAAAACTTGACCTCTTCCATGAGGGCTGCCAAATACTCGTCAACAGGCTGGTTCTTAATAAAGACCTTGGAAAAATCACAGTAGTAACAAATCTGGGTACAAAATGGAATGTGGATATAGGCAGATGTCGGACGTTTTTTCATAAGAACTATTATAGCACACTGTCTATAAAAATATTTTTTACAGCCATCACTTCCCCCTCAAAACAATGATATAATATAGTAAACTTACAAAATCTACAAAAGGAATTAAGTCATGAACAAAGAACGATTCTATGATGTCATCAACGCTATCTTATCATTCTTATTCTGCCGCTGGCTCTTTATGACCTTTCTTTTTTACCAGTTCACGACCATTTTTATGACGGTTGATTTTTTACCTAGTCTTACAGCAATACTATTGATGACTGGGGTTTGCTTTACTCTATTTCGACTTGTCTATAAGCCTCGCATTTCGCGACTGACTCTTTTGTTTTTCTATGGATGCTATGGTTTTCTACTAATCTACCTCCTCTTTTTTAAAAGCATGGGCGTCAGAGGTGTCAACTGGGATCTCCTTAGTACCTTCTCTCAAGACCTATTTCTCAATCCTGCTATTTTGGTCTTTAACCTCTTACTCTTTTTGCCCCTTGGATTGCTTTTTTCATTTTCTTGGAAAAAACTTTCTCTCTTTGTAGGGGCCATATTGCTAGTTGAAGCCTGTCAATTCTTCTTTTCACTAGGCTTCTTTGACCTTGGCGACATCTTACTTAACACCTCTGGCTTTGCCCTTGGAAACTTCTTGGGACAATCCGCAATCGCCCACTCTTTCAAAAATAGAATACAGAAAAAATGACCCCGAAAGGTCATTTTTATATGCTACGCTTCCAAATGCCAGGTGTCTTCGTTGTACTGTTGAATAGTACGGTCTGACGAGAAGAAACCTGCTTTAGCGATGTTGACGATGACTTTTTCCAACCAGCTGTCGCGATCTTCGTAGTCTGCTAACATCTGCTCTTTAGTCGAGATATAATCTTCCAAATCAAGCAAGGTCATGAAGTGGTCATTGTGCTTAAGGTTATCCTGCAAACGCCAGAGACGCTCATCGATCCCACCAGCATGACGAATGGTATCCGATGTAATGAAGTCAATCAATGGACGAATGGCTTCACGTTCGTAGAAGGAATATGGATGGTAGGTCCCATTTGCATAGTGGTCAATAACAGTCTGGCTATCTTGACCGAAAATGTAGATATTTTCATCGCCGACCAATTCATGAATTTCTACATTGGCCCCATCATCTGTACCGATGGTCAAGGCTCCGTTGAGCATGAATTTCATGTTACCTGTACCAGAAGCTTCTTTGGATGCAAGGGAAATTTGCTCTGAAATATCTGCCGCTGGAATAATATAACTCGCCTCAGTTACGTTATAGTTTTCAATCATAACGAGTTGCAAGTGTGGTGCCACTTCAGGATCATTTTTAATCACCTGTGACAATACCAAAATCAAATGAATGATGTCCTGTGCGGTTGTGTAGGCAGGTGCAGCCTTTCCTCCAAAGAATACCGTCAATGGGCGGGTAGGAATGTTGCCTGCTTTAATATCCAGATACTTATGGATAACATAGAGAACATTCATCTGCTGACGCTTGTACTCGTGCATGCGCTTGATTTGTACATCAAAGATGGATTCTGGATTAACATGAACACCTTGTGTCTTGGCAATATGACGCTGCAATTTGCGTTTATTATGCTGCTTTGTCTTTTCCAACCAAGATTTCAATTCCTTATCATTTTTGTAATCCAATAGCTTTTCGAGTTCACTTGCATCGTGATGGTAGCCATGTCCAAGTAGGCCGTCCAGGTAGCTTGCTAGACTTGGATTAGCATGCATGAGCCAGCGACGGAAGGTAATCCCATTTGTCTTATTATTGAATTTTTCAGGATATAGCTCATAGAAAGCTTTCAACTCTGAAGTTTTCAAGATCTCTGTATGAAGTGCAGCCACCCCATTGATGGAATAACCATAATGAATATCCATGTGTGCCATGTGAACACGGCCATGTTCATCGATGATATTGACAGCAGGATCATCCTTCACTTCTTTGGCACGACGATCCAATTCTACGATGAACGGTACCAAGTGCGGAACCACATAGTTCAGAAAATCAAGCGGCCATTTTTCCAGCGCCTCTGACAAGATGGTATGGTTGGTATAAGCAGTCATTTTCTTAACAATTTCAACTGCCTCATCAAACGAAATACCACGAAGCTCCAAAAGGCGAATCAATTCTGGAATAACAAGTGATGGGTGAGTATCGTTGATTTGAACAACAGCATAATCAGGCAGGTCATGTAAGTTTGACCCCTTAGCAACCGCTTCGTCAATCAATAGTTGCGCAGCGTTAGAGACCATGAAATACTGCTGGAAGATGCGGAGAACTTTTCCTTCATCGGTCGAATCATCTGGATAGAGGAAGAGAGTCAAGTTTCGGAAAATATCTTCCTTATCAAATTCTATCCCATCATAAATGATATTGTCATCAACTGAACCAAGGTCAAACAAGCGAAGACGATTCTTGCGTTCCATCTTATAACCAGGTACATCGATGTCATACAACTTAGATGTCAAGGTAAAATTAGCAAATGGCACCTGATAAGAAATCGGTGACTCTGTTAACCATGAACGTGGTGTAATCCACTCGTTTGGCACAGCAGACTGCTGATGGTATTCAAATAATTGTCTAAACAGTCCAAAGTGATAATTCAAACCAACCCCATCACCATTAAGACCTAGACTAGCAATTGAATCAAGGAAGCAGGCAGCCAAGCGCCCCAAACCTCCATTACCAAGAGACGGTTCAAGTTCCATATCTTCAATAGCAATCAAATCCTTACCAGCCGCCACCAACTGGCTTTTAACCTCATCATAAAGACCAAGGTTGATTAAATTATTAGACAAGAGCTTACCAATTAAGAACTCTGCTGAAATATAGTAGACCTTTTTCTTTTGGTCATTTGTATACTTAGCTTCACTCTGCTGTTTTGTAAAAGCAAGCAAGGCGTAATAGAGTTCTTGGTCTGTACAATCTTCAATGCGTTTAGCATACATAGACTGAACAAAATTTTGTAAATTAATCATAAGGCTTCTCCTGGATATATTAATGTAATCATTCAGAAAGGTTTCGCTCTACCTTTGTAAACGTTTTCTTAATTATACCCTATTTATAAAAAAAAGACAAGCCAACTTCCGTACAAATAGAAATTGGTTCGTCTTTTAAACGAGGCTGGGCAAAAAGTCCAGCCACGCTTCTCAGAGTTCGTGTAAACATCTCAGCGCAGTGGTTGATTGGCAGATTTGTTCGTGTTTCACACTCCAAATCTGACCTAATCAACTGTGCGGGGGTGGGAAGACGAACTCTTTTTTAGACCAGTCGAGTTCTTTCCCACTCCCAGAATTATTCTTAATTATTCTGCAATCAGAGTTTCCAAACCAACTTTCATCATATCCGTGAAAGTATTTTGACGCTCTTCTGCTGTGGTGTCTTCCTCTGGATTAACCAAGCTATCTGAAATCGTCATAATGGCAAGCGTTTGAACGCCAAACTTAGCACCTAGGTAATAAAGTGCAGCTGCTTCCATTTCTACAGCCTTGACACCTAGTTGACCTAATTCTAAGTTACGACTAAACAATTTTGGAGAATAGAAACTATCTGATGATAAAACATTGCCAACATGCGTTGTCATGTTGAGTTCTTTGGCGATATGATAAGCCTTATCTAACAGATCAAAATCAGCGATTTGTGGCAAATCGTACTCTGGCCAGTCAATATTGATCATACGAGAGTTGGTCGCAGCTGCCTGTGCCAAGACCAATTCACGGACATGAACATCCTCGTTCAAAGAACCTGCTGTTCCCACACGAATTAGTTTTTTCACACCATATTCATTAATCAATTCATGGGCATAGATAGAGATGGATGGTATTCCCATACCTGTTCCTATGACAGAGACACGATGACCCTTGTAGGTACCTGTGTAGCCGAACATATTGCGAACTTCGTTGAAGCAAACTGCATCTTCAAGGAAGTTTTCAGCGATAAATTTAGCACGAAGCGGATCACCAGGAAGCAAAATCTTATCAGCAATTTCGCCTGGTTTTGCGGAAATATGGATAGACATGTAATGTACCTCTTTGTTCTATTTTCGAATGCTTACAACTCAGCCAAGATAGCTTTCACCAAGCCCTTGAAGTTGCCCTTGATTTGCTCGGTTACTTCTACAACTTCTTCGTGATTGAGTTCAGATTGGAAACCAGCCGCAAAGTTTGTGATAGCAGAAATACCCAAGACTTTCATACCTGAGTGAGCTGCCACGATAACTTCTGGTACTGTTGACATACCGACTGCGTGAGCACCCATAGTCTTGAAGGCCAAGATTTCAGCAGGTGTTTCATAGGTAGGACCTGTCACACCGAGATAGACACCATCGTCCAACTTGATACCCAATTTTTCCGCAATGGCATGGGCTTTTTCACGGTATTCTTTAGTGTAAGCATTTGACATATCTGGGAAACGTGGACCAAATTCTTCCAAGTTTTCGCCAATCAATGGATTTTGACCAGTCATGTTGATGTGGTCTGTAATGGCCATAAGGGTACCTGGACCGTAGCCAATACCACCTGCGGCATTGGTTACAATCACGCCTTCACAACCAAGGGCTTTCATAACACGGACTGGGAAGGTCACAACTTCCATCGGATTTCCTTCGTAGAAATGGAAACGACCTTGAAGAGCTAAGACCTTACGTCCTGCCAAATCACCGTAAACCAACTTACCAGCGTGACCTACAACTGTTGACTTACCCCAGTTTGGAATATCTGCATAGTCGATGACAATGGCGTTTTCAACTTCTTGGGCCAATTCACCCAAGCCAGAACCCAAAATCAAACCGAATTCAGGTTTTACCAAACCTTTTTCTTCCAAGAACGTTTTTGTTTCATTGATTTTTGCAAGTAAACTCATATTTTCTCCTTTTATAAATAAGCTGACCAGTCATATTCTGGCATTTTTTCTTTAATGATTTCAAGCGGACGACAGAGGAAGGCTGTCTGTTCTCGCTCGATAATGGGACGGTTGAGAAGAGCAGGCTCTTCCACTAAACGCTCAAAGATTTCTTCTTCTGACAAACCTGCTCGCTCTTCTTCTGTCAACCGAATAACTGCTGAAAGCTGACTGCCCATTTTTTCCAAGAGAGCTGTCAATTCCTCTGCTGTCAGTGGATTTTCTAGATAATTAACCCACTTGACTTCCATATCCTGACTGGACAGCAATATTCTTAATTTTTTACACTTGCTACAGTCAGGATTGTAATAGACCGTTAGCTTCTCCATTAAACCAATTGTGATAAGAAGCTTTCGCCAATCATGGCTGTGTCCACTCCGAAGTTTTCCGCAACGGTTGCTGAAATGTCCGCAAAATGACCTACTGGCAAGACACCGCTACCTTTGAAAGCCTTGCTGTATGCCAAGAGTGGCACATATTCACGTGTGTGGTCTGTTCCAGCATAGGATGGATCATTGCCGTGGTCTGCAGTAATCAAGAGCAGATCATCTTCACGCATATTGTCAATAATCTCTGGAATACGTGCATCAAACTCTTGCAAACAATCGCGGTAGCCTTCGATATTGCGACGGTGACCATACACAGCATCAAAGTCAACTAAGTTTGTAAAGGAGAAACCTTCCTCGAAGTCTGATAACTTCAGAGTATCAATCAACACATCGACACCGTGCATGTTGGACTTGGTGTGACCCATATCATTTGTAATACCTGAACCATTGAAAATATCACTGATTTTACCAACTGAGTAAGTTGGTACACCCGCATCTGCCAGTTTGTTGAGTACTGTTGCTTCGAACGGTGATACTGCATAGTCGTGACGGTTGGCAGTTCGTGAGAAATTGCCTGGCTCACCAACGTATGGACGGGCGATGATACGGCCTAGAAGAGCTGGGCGTTCAAGGGTAATGGAACGAGCGTATTCACAGATACGATACAACTCATCAAGTGGAATAATGTCTTCATGGGCTGCAATCTGAAGCACAGGGTCTGCGGAGGTATAGACGATCAACTCTCCTGTTTCCATTTGGCGAGGGCCAAAGTCATCAATGACAGCTGTACCTGAATACGGCTTGTTTGCTTCGCGGATGATTTTACGCCCTGAGAATTCTTCGATTTTTGTCAAAATCTCTTCAGGGAAACCATCCCAGAATGTATCAAATGGCTCAGTAATATTGAGACCCATAATTTCCCAGTGTCCAGTCATGGTATCCTTACCAAGCGATACTTCTTCCAACTTGGTCACGTAACCAGTTGGATGGCTTTCAGCAGGAACTGTCGCAAGTGCTGTATCTCGAGGGATATTTCCAAGACCAATCTTGGTCATATTAGGTACCTCAAGCCCAGCTTTTTCAGAAATGTGACCGAGAGTATCAGATTCTGTATCTGCTACACCCGCATTGAAAAATTTATCTGAGTCTGGTGCTGCGCCGATTCCGACAGAGTCCATAACTACCAAGTGAACACGTTTAAATTTAGGCATAATTGTCTCCTTTATTTGATATAGTTAGATTCAACCAAAATCAACATCCAACCAAGTTGCTAGACTGGAAATTATCGTTACCACATCTAAACATTTTAATGGGGTGCAATACTTATACAGTCACAGCTCTCGGTATCAAACTTCTTAACCATCAAAACTAGATACTGTTACTCGCTTCACTGCCTGCTGTTCAGCTATCGCTTTTTCAGTACCTATCGTCTGACTGCTACGAGGTAAGGGGATAGATTTTTGAAGAGTCTAAACGTTCGTGTTTTCATTATACCATAAAAAAGCCTCTCATTGTACCAAAATGAGAAGCGTTTTCAATTTATTTCTTTTCGATGATGTTCGGTCCTTCTGGTGTACCAACAATTACCTTGGAAATCAATCCAATAAAGAGACCGTGTTCTACAACACCAACGGTCCGATCCAATTCTTCCGCCAATGCATATGTGTCGTCTATTCTGCGCAAATCAAGGTCAATGATAAAGTTCTGCATATCCGTGATATGTTTTTCTCCATTACGCATACGAAAACTTGGACGATACCCTTTTTTCTCAAATAGTCGGAAAAGATTTTCCGCACCGTACTGTACAACTTCCACCGGCAACTTGAAGGCTCCTAGGGTTTGAACCACCTTAGACTCATCCACAATCCAGATACAGTCCTTACTGTTGACCGCGACCACTTTCTCCATGAGAAGCGCTGCACCACCGCCTTTAATCCCATTGAAGTCTCCATCAACCTCATCTGCTCCATCAACCGTCAAGTCCACATATTCGACTTCGTCGATATTTTTTAGGGGAATCCCAAGGGACGCAGCATGTTCTGCCGTAGCATGAGAGGTCGTTACGCCTGTGATCTGTAGCCCTTCTTCTGCAACCCGGCGACCAATCTCCTGCACGAAATAGTATGCAGTCGAACCAGTTCCCAGCCCAACAATCATCCCGTCCGTCACAAATTCCGCCGCCTTAATCCCAACCTGCTCTTTTAGGTTTGTCATTTTTGTCTCCTTTTAAAAAACTGATACAACTATTATAGCATGAAGCAAGCAAGACAAAACAAGAATTTTCGAAAATTGTGGGGAGATGAGTTAAAGGAGGGAAACTTCGAACACGTCCATACCAGATATGCTGTGTTAAGCAAAAACAGTTTCAACCTACGCATACGCAAAGAGTACGACCGGTCCGTCCGAGCAGCTAGTCTGTCGATACGTTACTTCAACCCACGCACTCGTGAAGAGTGCGACCGTGACAAAACTGTCCGAGGAAATGACGACTAAATTTCAACCCACGCACTCGTGAAGAGTGCGACGTTACTCCAACAAAACCACCACATCATCCAGAAATTTCAACCCACGCACTCGTGAAGAGTGCGACTGACAGTTACATTGTCGGAGCGTCAAGCCGATTATTTCAACCCACGCACTCGTGAAGAGTGCGACCGTATCGAAGATTTTCGAAACTGTGTACAATCAAATTTCAACCCACGCACTCGTGAAGAGTGCGACATTGCTCGATTAAAATAGACCTTAAAATTATCACATTTCAACCCACGCACTCGTGAAGAGTGCGACTTACCCTTCAAACGGATTTTAGCCGCTTCAAGCAAATTTCAACCCACGCACTCGTGAAGAGTGCGACGGGAGTTGATTCCAATTAGCGATCAGAATTTAGATTTCAACCCACGCACTCGTGAAGAGTGCGACATAGCCAGCTAGCTAAGTGCAACATCTATATGACATTTCAACCCACGCACTCGTGAAGAGTGCGACTACTGATAAGTCACGGATTCCCAACATGGACATTATTTCAACCCACGCACTCGTGAAGAGTGCGACAGGAACAACCACCTTCCTCAGATGATGCCATTCTATTTCAACCCACGCACTCGTGAAGAGTGCGACAAAAGTTGATGAGTATGTTCAAACAGCTTTCCCAATTTCAACCCACGCACTCGTGAAGAGTGCGACTTGACTTTAGTGGTATGGTGTCTTGCTATCGAGTATTTCAACCCACGCACTCGTGAAGAGTGCGACTTGAAGAAGGAGAATTGATATGAATCAACTTACTATTTCAACCCACGCACTCGTGAAGAGTGCGACGAAAATATTAAGGCAGCATTGGAGTATGCAGTAATTTCAACCCACGCACTCGTGAAGAGTGCGACATCGCAGACCTGTCTTCCCGACCGTGTACAGGAAATTTCAACCCACGCACTCGTGAAGAGTGCGACTTACCCTTCAAACGGATTTTAGCCGCTTCAAGCAAATTTCAACCCACGCACTCGTGAAGAGTGCGACGGGAGTTGATTCCAATTAGCGATCAGAATTTAGATTTCAACCCACGCACTCGTGAAGAGTGCGACATAGCCAGCTAGCTAAGTGCAACATCTATATGACATTTCAACCCACGCACTCGTGAAGAGTGCGACAGTGCCATTTGACACTGTTTTGTAAAAATAAAGTTTCTACAGATATAGAATATACCATAAATTCACTCTATTTTCACTGTTTTTCATATGTTTTTCACGCGAATCTCCTTACTTTTTATGAGTAAGTCCGATTCGCAGAGATAATCTATAACAGAAGGACTCCTTGATCAGGATCATAACTAGTATCTCGTCCAATCGTTTCCACACGATTTTGCCAGTTTTTTCCTAGCATATAAAAGCGGATACTATCCTGCTCCTTATCAATGATTTCCAATAATCTATTCTTCACTTCAACAAATTCTGCTGGGGTGACTGAGCATTCGAAAACAGAATGTTGCACACGTTGTCCAAAGTCAACGCACAGCTTGGCTACTTTTCTCAACCGCTTTCGTCCAGCTACTGTTTCTGTATTGACATCATAGGTCACTAATACCATCATAATATAGCTCCTATATCATAAACGGAGGATAACTGTCCAACTCCCCTCGAATAGCCTTTGCAAGCAATTGTGCCTGAACGTAGGGCAGCAACATCAATTTGACTTTTTCCTGCGTAAATGGATGCTCGACTTCAGTATGTTTTCGCTTTTGCCAGGCTTCAATGAAAACTGCTCTGCCTTTTTCAGTCAATAAAACACTTCCATTTTCTTTGATATCAAAATGCTTTTTCGTTAGCTGTCCTCTATTGATTAAGGAAAATACAAACCTATCAACAATGAAGGAACGAAATTCCTCAACTAAATCCAAAGCCAGACTCGCACGACCAGGACGGTCTGTGTGGAAAAATCCAACATAACTATCCAGACCAACCGCTTCAAGTGCTGATTGGCATTCATAGGTCAACAGACTGTAACCGAAGGAAAGTAAGGCATTCACACAGTCCAACGGAGGCCTTCTACTGCGACCATTGAATTGAAACGTCTCCCTATCAGTCAAAACCATTTCATTGAATAAGCGGAAATAGTGATTCGCTGCCTGACCCTCAATCCCAAGTAATGTCTCCTTATCCAAAGCGGTTTGAACCATTTCCACTGCCCAAGTCAGCTCTGTATTGACCTCTTCAAATAGGTTTCTATCCACCCTATCTTTATGATCTCTACGAAATCGCAATAGGTATTTTCTGGAATTAGAGATTTTAGACAGAATAAAACGTTTGGCAAATTCCAGAGATAAAGCATCATCAGCTAAGCGATACTGTTGCCGTCTTAACAGAATATTTCCATTCGTCGGACCGACAAACCGTCCACAAAATCGGCCTTGAGGTGTATGGAAGGAAAGGTTAATCTGATGTTCCGCACACAGTTCAATCAATGACGGAGAAGCTCCTAGATAAGAAAAACAAACAATACCGTCTATAATACGATAGGGAAAGCGGTGAACAGCAACGCCATTTTGCTTAATGACAATGTTGTCTCGCTCTCTAGTCAAATAAAAATCTTCCTGAGTTAGATAGAGTGTATTCAGTAGCTTCTTCATAACCTCTCCTCGCTTGCCATGGATTGTTGGATATAATGAGCAACACTACGCGATTTTTTACTCAATCTAGGCATACAAATATCTACCAGTGAACAAAGTTGGCAATTCTTAAAATACTCAGCCTTTGGCAAATCTCTTTTCTGATAAAGGTCATGCATTTGACTAGCTAATTCAACAACCATATGCCTCAATTCAGCACTAATGCTAATTTCTACTTTTTTATTGACACTATGATAGTACAGATAGCCCTTATCAATTTTGCAACCAAGTGCTTCCTCCAAACACATGGTCTGTGCGATCAATTGAACAATATCCCGTTCATCTTTTTTCGGTTTACCACGCTTGTATTCAACGATAGTTGGAATCCATTTGCCACGTTTTCCACTCAGTGAAATGCCTGCCTCATCTTTATGGAATTCCACAACATCCAAAATCCCGTAAAGACCTAACTCCTTAGACGATACCTGCATCGCCCTAGAAATCAAGAAATCCTTACGTTTTTCTTTGATATAGGGATTGTCAGCTTTTTGATGAAGAAACTGACCGTGAGTGGTTGCCTCATTTTCAGCCCATTCTTGATAAATATGGATCAAGGCCCATTGACGTTTGCAGAACTGAAAATGTTGAATACCAGACAACATCAAATAATCATCTTCTGCATAGGCCATCTTACAATCCTTCTAAAATCTCAACTTTCAATCCCTTAGCCTGAAACTCAGCTAGCTCTTTCTGATTCAGTCCAATCGCATACTCTTCATAGCTTGACTTGTCTTGTTTTTCCTTATCAAATTCTAACAAGTCGAAGATGCGTGCACTAGAAACATTGCCCAGTTTATTGGAATGAGTGAACCAGAAAACTTCACGAACACGCATGGAACCTTCTGGGCGAGCTGATGACGCATCATTTTCAAATAGGGTAATCAGGGTTTCTTTCAAGACCTCAGCATCTTCTGCCGTAAAGCCTGTCTTCTCTGCAAAATAAGCATTGATAGACCCCTTTATAACATACACACCATAGTCTACAAAATGCTTGGTTCCCATGGTGTCAGAAGAGCGACCACTCTCATTTTTAGCTTCCATACCGTTAGTACTACGAGTAATCTGCAAACTTGAAATCACGATAGGTTCTAGCGATTTGGCCATACTAATAGACACCGGTCCACGAACACCAATTGATTTTTTCAAGTAAGTGAAGACTTGACCAAATGAACGGACATCCAGCCATAATTCATTAGCAGTTTCTTCAATCTCACTGTCAGGAGTTTTTGCAGTAAAATGATTGGAGAAACGTTTTTCCAAAGATTTGAATTCATCTTCAATCCGATCATTTGCTTGGACAAAAATAGAATGTCCCATGTCTTGCATACGATTGCGAATTTTCCGCTTAATCGCAACATCACTAATAATCCCCTGGTTATTTGCATTTGTACGTGGCATATTTCCTGACAAAGGATCGCCATTAGCATTAGCCTCACGCACCTCAATGGTTACCATAAAATCAATTTTCTGTTCCAACATTCTTTATTCCTCACTTTCAGTTTTTTCTTGTTTTGTGTAGAAGTATTGCTTCTCAGCATAGTAACCAAATATAAAGCGATAGTCTAATGGATCATTGATACCACGGTCTTGCATCAAGGGACTCAGTAAAGCCATGATTTCTTCCCGTTCTTTGTCCAATTTCTTAAAGATGCCTGGACTGTTTAACTTGACTGCCTCTTCATAAGGTCTGATTTTATTGGTCAAATTCATCATCAACTTAGCTGGCTGACTGGTATAAGCAGTCCAGTAGCGTTCTGCATTGGTGATGCGATCATTTTTTGAACCATCTAACTGATACCGTTGAAGTTCTAACAATTCAAAAATCGCCAACAATCGTCCAAACAAATAGGAACGATTCTTATTCTCGTGGTCTAACATTGGTGTAAATTCCTCCTTATTATTTTTATGTAAAAGAGCCAAGGAAACAAATAATACCTTTTTCCATGTGTTACCATACCTCTGACGTTGCTTGATATTGTCTCTCAATTTACCAAGAATCGTTTCAGGAACATCTTTCCCGTCAATCATACTAGTAGCCAACTTTTGGAACTGATCACTTTTGAACTTGTCGTTATCCAGTTCCAAGAATCGACCTCTGTCTACCCCATAGGCTGCCAAAATAATATCTATATAACTCGGCGGACACTCAGCATACTCCCCGTTTTTCTTTTTAAACGGCCAAGAATACTTGTCCTGCCATTTGTTGAGATTATCTAGTAATTGTGAGACAGCTAGTTGTCTAAAGTATTTAAGGGCAACACGACCATCATTGGTCTTGTTAACGATAGCGATATAGTAGGTCGCCCCATCACCAAATTCTTTTTTACCGTGGATAAATGCAGAGCGGATTTTCTTATTTGCCTCTGTTACTTGAAATTTTGGACTATCATCTGAGGTAGTTTCTCCAAAATCAAACATTCCATTGTCTTCCACTTTTGGAGTGGTGATATCTAACTGAGTCTCATTGGTCAAATCATCACTAAACCAGTTGATTAAATGCTGACCTGACCCTAACCATGCGTGGGTATGTTCATTCTCCAACAAAAATTTTGCCATCAAATGAATCTTCTCTGAAGTCTGATTCCCAACTGTAAAGACATCCTCTCGTTCCTTGAAGCGTCCTTTATAGGTTTCAATGTTATTGCTGACTGAAATCAGTTTGGCATTTCCTATCAATCCGCGGTGCTTGGCAGCCAGCACTTCTTGCTTCCCACTAATATTACAGATGATATCTGCCTTCTGATTTGATTCCACATAAGAAATGTAAGCCTTATGCAAGTCCAAATAGTTGGTAACAGAAACGGTTTGATACCCGATGAATTGATCAACTTTAAATTCCAGAAAAGCAGTCGATAGGTCAATAGTCTTTTCACTATCATCACTGTTCAGAAAAGTTACTTTTAAGCCCTCTCTACCGGTTACTCTACCATAGAGGGACTGAACAATATTATCTATAAAATCATCCTGTAACAGAAAATGCTGGATATGACTCAAAAATCTTTTAACTTCTGGTTCCTGACACTGAGAAATCCATTCATCCAATTGACGATGATAGGTATCATACTGTCCTTGGTCTATCTCTGAAAGATAGTAAGTTAATTTATCAACCAACGGGTGCGGAGCTGGATTTTTCCCCGAACGAGCCACCGAGTCAGAAGTCACCGGAAAGATGATACTCTCGCCATCAGCCATAAAATCTGCCTTCATGAAGTTTCCTTCATTGTCTAGTAGAACAGCTATCGTGTCCTTCCCATTTGAACGACGACTGGTATGGTAAATCGGTAGGAGGGGGCTGGTTGATTTTTGAGCATTGTCTACCCAGCCTGTGTCCTCAGCTGCTTCATAAGCCCGTAAAAGTGCTGTAAAGAAATCCATTAGCGACCTCCTTCCTCATTTTCTTGATCTCGTGAGTATATCTCAAATTCTTCTTCTACTGACTTGATGTTCCCCGAGGTCTTGAAAACATAATTTGAAAGTGTGTTTACAATCTCGCAGTCTTCTTGCTCCTTAAACCGTATGACACTGTTTTCCATGACGGTCTTTGTAAAATAAGAACGAAGCGGTTGATTAGACTCGGTTGGATAGGCAAATGAATGAAACATAATTCCAAAGTCAATGGTCTTATCTGCATATTCTAATTTAGCTGTTTCATATTCTTCCTGGCTAATGGCTTCAACTAAACCAAGACATTCCCTGGTTCCAAGAAAGACATCTCGGCGTCCTCCTTTTTTGATAGACCTTTCCATAATCGCCTCATGTTTGTTGGGCAGGCGATCATGTAATAAATCTGGGCGATGTTCATTCCAGATAAAGTGAAATTTGACCAGGTATTCCACGTTGCTGAGATAAGAAACATAGCTCAAGTCAGCTCCATAATTAGCCAACAAGGCTCGGACTCCGTGAAGCTCCGTTTGAATTTGATTGACAACCTTCACTTCTGTCACAACATTTGTAATGGTTGGTTTATAGTAAACCGCATCCACCACACCTTTTAAGGCCTGTCGAGTAGGAACGGCATAGCTTGACCTCTCTCCACCACCCTTGGTCGCAGGATTCGTAAAGAGAGCAAGATCACCCTTCACCCGCAGGTAGAAATTCCGTGAACGATACAAAATCGAGTTCCTCCTTTTCTTTTTTTATCATAGTAAAGATAGACTACAACAGAAATGTACAACCTAACTAACAGGATAGCCAGCGGTGGTCACTATAGCCTTCAACTACAGTAACCACTGACTAACTCGTAAAAGTAATTTTTTAATGACAAAAACTACTTGTTCTTATTTCCCGATTGAAAGGCAACAACCAGATAAGCTGCGGCCGTTAAAATAGCTGGTAAGCGCTCCAACAATTTGTCTATTAGTTGAATCATATACTTTCTGTAAAAGTTCCTCCTTAATGTTGTATCTATATCATACCACCTTTTAAGTTCATAGTAAAGTGTAGCTTGAAAAATCTTTGTTTTTTGAAAGGGACTATTATCTGTGGTATAATTAAGTCATCATGGTATGTGTCCATGCGGATTGAAATATAGTTAAGTGTTATAGCACAAAGGCTGGCAGATCTTTCTATCTTACCTTACAAGATAGGAAGGTTTGCCTCTTTTTTTAATCCAAGCTTTTTGTCATCATAATACTCTTCTTGCAGTATTAAGACCTGCCCATCTAAATAATATCGGACAGCTTGTAGGCGACTGTCATATTTTCTCAGATTGACTGTGAAAGGCTGTAAACTCTTGAGAGTTTGTTTGATCTCAACTAAATCCTGGCCTCTTGGATAAGGATTATCTACCAAACGTTCTTCCAAATCAGCGATTATATCCGCTCCGTCACCATATGGAACTAGGATACCAATACTATCATCTTTGATTAAATCCATTTTCTGCCCTGCCGTCTTGAATGACTGTCTGACTTTACAGTTCGGACTTCCTTTGAAGCTACTTAAGCTGAGGTAGTCATAGACAGATTCATTGGTAGATAGTGGATAATCAAATTGCTTTGTATTGTCGGCATAGTAACGTTCAAAAAATAGGCGATTTAAGGCTGCTGCATCAATAGGTGACCTTTCTTTTATCAAAATATTCTCAGTCGCCTCCTTCTTATGCTTAATTTCTTTAAGATAGGTGAGGCTTTCTTCTTCCTTGGATATATTTATCAATATTACCTGACCTACATCACGTTTTCCTTCACGGTTACAACGGCCAGCTGCTTGGACAATTGAATCTAGTCCTGCATAAGATCGAACTACTCGCTCAAAATCAACATCCACTCCTGCTTCAATCAGCTGTGTACTGATACAAATTAGGGGGACATCTTCTTTCAACTGCTCTTTGATTTCTTGGATAACATCGAGACGGTGTTGAGCACACATATTGGTCGAGAGATGATAAAGTGGTCTGTCTGTTTGAAATTCTAATAGGCTATACAGTTTTTCTGCTGCTGGTTTGGTATTGAGAATGACAAGCGTGGAAGTATCTTCTTCCAAGATAAAACTGGCTAAGTCAGACAATCGGGAAACTGCATTGCTTTCATCGAACTTGCGGAGTTCTGTCCTCTTAAAGACCGCTTGCTCTTCAGCGGTTAAGGTGACAATATCTGCCTGCTCTGCTATTTCCCCTCCATATAAAAGTCGGTGGCTTATGGAAACCGAATCATAGGCAGGTTGAGTAGCTGTACAGAGGACAACCGTAGCCCCCATGACACGACTCAAAAAATTCATGGTCAGATTAAAAAGTGTAGTGACCTCAATGGGAAGGGATTGGACTTCATCTAAAATCAAGATGCTGTTTGCTAAGCTGGAGAAACGTCTGATATTGGCTGACTTGGTCTTAAAGAGGGTTTGAAAGAACTGAACCATGGTGGTCAAAACCACCGGGCTATCCCAGGTATCAATCAAGTAATCTGTCATTAGACTATTGACTGTTTCCTCTCCATACTCTTCATTCTGTGGTGTGGCATCTTGTTGTTCTCTGACTAGATTAGAATGGTGCTCCAAAACACCTTCTGTGCCAATAATCTCCTGAATCGCTGCTGCATTTTGTTCTAAAACAGACAAAAAAGGCGTCATGTAAAAGAAACGTTTTTTACCTTTCTGTGTCAGTTGATGAACTGCGTAACGGAGGGACAGGTTGGTTTTACCTGCACCCGTCGGAAGATTAAGACGATAAATACCTGCAGAATCCGTAGTACCACGTTGTTTAACCCGCTCTCCCAAGACCGTTCGAATACGGTTTAACTCTGTAGTGGGATTTCCAAATCCTGCATAAATTTCTTCTACTGATTGAAAATACTTCTGAATAAGTTCACTATTTTCCTCAGTATTTTTTGGCTCGATAACAAGGTCATAGGCATTAATCGTATCCAAAATATCTGCATTCTTCAAATAAGACAGGTAGAGTCGGACAAAACAAGAGCTATAAAAAGCCGATTCACTATCATCATTGATGCATAACTTTGCCCAAGCGGTTTGAAAATTTTCAAATGATTTCATCACTAAATCATCTACATTTTGATATCCAAAGCTAGGTAGTTGTTCTTCCAATAACTTAGCATAGGCCTTTATATCTTCTTCATAATGATAGCCTTCTCGTGGCTGGCCAATCCGATAAAATAACTTACTATACCGATATCTACCTGCTCCTTCCATATCTTCAGGTAGAGGGACGTCATAAACACCGTGGTGAGCTGATATAATATAGGCTATTATTTCACGAAAAAGCTGTGCATCGTTTGGGTTTCTCTCCGAGCGTTGGAAGACTTGTACAATCTCTTGAAATAGGTAACGTGCTCCCGCATACGAATGATCTACGTGTAGACTTGGCTCCTCTTTCAGTTTTTTCTGAAAAAGTCTTTCCGCCTTTCCAAGGTCGTGATAAAGTCCTAGTAAGAACAAAATATCCCCTTGGTCAATCGTTTCTGCAAGCGATTTCGCCCCCATCGCAACGTTGAACAGGTGGTCCTCTAGATATTGAAATCGACTTTCTTTTTCTCTCTTTTCAATATGCGCTAAATTCATTCTCATGCCTCCTGTTTTATAGTATTATTTTACCATTTTCTGATATGTATAGAAAGCGTTTACTGATTTTTTAGCCTCTATTTTTTCATCGGTTTTAAAACAAAGTGCTATAATAGTACTATTACTAAACTACAGAAAGACCATTTCTATGATCACCAAAGAATTCGATACAATAACAGCCATTTCAACTCCTCTCGGTGAGGGGGCTATCGGGATTGTCCGCCTGTCTGGGACGGATGCATTTGCTATTGCCAGAAAGGTTTTCAAGGGAAAGGACTTAGCAACAGTTCCTAGCCACAGCCTCAACTACGGCCACATTATTGACCCTGCGACAGGGCAAGTGCTTGACGAGGTCATGCTGGGTGTCATGCGTTCCCCACGCACCTTCACCCGCGAAGATGTCATCGAGATTAACACCCACGGAGGCATCGCCGTTACCAACGAAATCCTCCAACTCCTGATTCGCCAAGGGGCTCGAATGGCTGAACCGGGCGAATTTACCAAGCGTGCCTTCCTCAACGGCCGTGTGGATTTGACCCAGGCCGAGGCCGTCATGGATGTTATCCGTGCCAAGACAGACAAGGCCATGCACAATGCCGTCCGCCAGCTTGACGGATCCCTCTCCCAGCTCATCAACAACACCCGTCAGGAGATTCTCAACACACTGGCACAGGTTGAGGTCAACATCGACTACCCTGAGTACGACGACGTCGAGGAGGCGACGACAGAGCTGGTCCGCGAGAAAACCCTCCAGTTCCAAGCCCTTTTGGAAAATCTCCTCCGTACTGCCCGCCGTGGAAAAATCCTGCGTGAAGGCATCGCAACCGCTATTATCGGTCGTCCAAATGTGGGAAAATCCAGCCTGCTCAATAACCTCCTCCGCGAAGAAAAAGCCATCGTTACAGACATCGCAGGAACAACCCGCGACGTTATCGAAGAATACGTCAACATCAAAGGTGTCCCCCTCAAGCTGATTGATACCGCAGGTATCCGTGAAACAGATGACATCGTTGAAAAAATCGGTGTGGAACGGTCTAAAAAAGCCCTTGAGGAGGCCGACCTCATCCTGCTAGTCCTCAACGCATCCGAGCCACTGACCGAACAAGACCGCAATCTCCTAGCCATTTCCGATTTGGCCAACCGCATCGTCCTGCTCAACAAGACCGACCTGGAAGAGAAGATTGAAGCAGACCAACTGCCCGAGGATGTCATTCGCATTTCCGTCTTGAAAAACCAGAATATCGACCAAATCGAAGAAAAAATCAACCAACTTTTCTTTGAAAATGCTGGTCTGGTCGAGCAAGATGCCACCTATCTCTCCAATTCTCGCCACATTTCCCTGATTGAGCAAGCCGTCCAAAGCCTGCAAGCCGTCAACGACGGACTGGAAATGGGCATGCCAGTAGACTTGTTACAGGTTGACCTGACACGCTGTTGGCAGATTTTAGGAGAAATCACAGGTGATGCTGCTCCAGATGAACTCATCACCCAACTCTTTAGCCAATTCTGTCTTGGAAAATAAGAAGAGGCTAAGCAAGTCTTAAAAATAGAAAATAGCTTAGAATTACGTCGTAAGAAACCGTGATTCTAAGCTATTTTTAATGATTCAAATTGTGATTGAAGACGAAAGGTTCAGTTTTTTCACACTTTTTGTATATTAACAGATTAAAACTTGTCCTTCTCTAAAAAATAAACTATACTATGAATAGAATGGAGGCTTACCCTATGAAAAAAATGATAATCGCTTTACTTGCCGCTTTTTGCCTTATTTTTTCCTTTATCGCTTGGAAATTGGAAACCTATCAGCACGCCAAAGTAGAACTCGATTCAAATGCTGACTTCTATCTCGTTTATCCAGGTAAAATCGAAGCCTTTCAATTATCTAATGACCAACCAAAGCTCATTCACACTCAAAAAATGAATTCGGACAACTATTTCGGCTCTGGAAAAAACCACATTCTAGACAATCAATCTTTAGTTTTTGCCAATGACCAGCAGAAATTTACCAATGACAATTTGGTTTCTATTGATTTCAAAACAGGAGAAATTCTTCGTAAGCCAAGCAAATACGCTACCTACATCAGCGGAGCTGATGGACAACATTTTTATACAGCAGGTCCTTTCCATGCCTTATCACAGTTCGATAATACGTTCAAATTAAAAAATCAATTAAAACTAGATGATGATTTTTTCCCACTTCCATATGTCTATGCAGATGATACATTCATTTATTTAAACGGCAATCAAATGACCACTGGTCAATCAGATTCTCAAAAAAATGTTCTCTATATCATCGATAAAACAAGCTTTACAAGATCAGATATAGTCGAATATGACAAAAATCTAGTAACTCATGAAGGACTCCTTGCAAAGGATACACTCTATCTTCCAATCACTAGTCACCATGCTTTAGATTACAAGGATATTGAGACTTCCTATGATATTTTGACCTTCAATACAAAGACACGTACATTTTCCTCCATAACCTTATCACAGCCTACACCAGGAAGCATCCAACCACTCAAGGAAGATAACCTATTATTCATTGAGCACGAAAGCGATTGGCTATCTGCAATCTCTTTCACCATTTATAATACCCAAACAGGTCAAGAGAGCTACCATCGTCTAGACGAGCTTAATCCTCGTCCTTATTATATTGACCATGTCCGTCAACTAGACGGTAATAGATTATTATTGATTCTGGCTGGTAAGGCACTCATCTATGACTGGCAAGCAAAAAAAGTTTTAAGTCAAACCATTCTATCTGAGGATTATGTCAGCGGGGTGTGGGTAAATGACTGATAAACAAAAACGAATCTCAATCAAAGATTGTAAAAGTCCCAAGATTACTCTTTCTTGGGACTTTCGCATATTCTATCGAAGTTGCATAGCACAATCAATGTACTTACAAATCCTTGGAACCACTATCTAATCGAAGTAAACGCCATTCCCAAAGCAGAACCAAAATAATATTTCCACCTTTCTTGCTCTAAATAGCGCTTAAACATCTTTAATTTATCCGATTGAATCCTATTCAAAGCTAGTTCTTCCGATACACATGGATATATTTTATAGGAAAGATAGCTAATCTTACTACCTTTTTCACACAACTCCATTGCTTCCAACAACTGGAATTTCAATGCTTTGCTCAACTTTAATTCTGAATCAGATAATAGTTCATTTATTTTTTGTATAAACAACTTACTTTTTTTACTGTTTCTAAACATTTTCATTTTTAAAGTCAATCATGCGATGGAAATGATGGTGTAAACCTACTCAGTCACCCATCTCTTCCAACTGCTTATCATTTTTCTTTGTCCTCTTCCGCTTCTTTTGTTTCTTGGGCAGCCAGTAAACCTGTTGACATGGCACGACCAGTTAGGGTTGCGCTGATTAAATCACGGACATTGAGGCCTAGACCTTCTGTTGTCTTGTCCATGGTCGTCATCAGGTCTCCCACCATTTTTGAGGCATTCCCTTCGCCGTACATGGTAATCTTATCAACATTTCCAAGTGGTGCTGCAATATTCTT
This sequence comes from Streptococcus sp. 2022WUSS135, assembly GCF_044427045.1. Classification (NCBI taxonomy): domain Bacteria; kingdom Bacillati; phylum Bacillota; class Bacilli; order Lactobacillales; family Streptococcaceae; genus Streptococcus; species Streptococcus sp. 2022WUSS135. The sequence continues at coordinate 45,648 of NZ_JAOTGL010000004.1, read as the reverse complement.
GGCGATTTCTGGAAGGACATTGACCACCATTTCAGTCACGGCTGCATCGTTGAACTTGGCCATGGCATCCGCTTTCTTGCTAAGACCTTCTGCCTCGGCTTCGAGTTTCAAACGGATGGCTTCTGCTTCAGCACGTCCTTTGGCCTCAATACCTGCCGCTTCTTGCTCCGCAGCATACTTAGCAGCTTCTGCACGCGCTTTTTGAGCTTCCGCTTCACGCTGCGTTTCGTAGAGTTCTGCTTCTGCCTTGCGTTGACGTTCAATCAAATCTGCTTCTGCAGCTTGTTGGCGAGCGTATTTTTCTGCCTCTGCCTGTTTGCGGATAGTAGCTGAGAGCTCTTGTTCACGGACCTTAACTTCCTCTGCTTTTACTTCTGCTTCTTTTTGTTGCTTGACGATATTGGCTTCAGCGGTTGCACGCTCGATTTCTTTCCGTTGAGCTTGCTCCTCAATGCCATAGGCTGCGTTTGCCTGTGCCAGTTGGACATCTGACTGGCGTTTTAGATTAGCTTGCTCAATAGCTAGTTCATTCTGTTTCTTGGCGATTTCTAAGTCCGCAGCAACACGCGCATCATTAGCCGCCTTATCCTCACGGGCACGGACTTCTGCTTGTTCCCGCTCTGCTTTGGCACGAGCATTTGCAGCATCCTTCTGGATGGTCACAATATTGTCAATACCCAGGTTTTTAATGACATCGTTGTCATCTGTGAAGGATTGAACCGTGAAGGCGATGATTTCCAGCCCCATTTTAGCCAAGTCAGGAGCCGCGTTGGATTGGACTTTTTCTGCAAAAGCCTGGCGGTTATTGACCATGTCACGCAATTCCATCTGGCCAATGATTTCACGCAGATTTCCTTCCAAGACATCTTGAATAGAGGCAGAAATATCTGCAGTTTTCCAGTTAAGGAAGTTTTGAGCTGCCGCATTGAGCAATTCATCAGATACCCCAACCTTTACTTTTACGACCGCATCAGCTTTTACGTTGATAAAATCAAGAGTTGGTACAAAATCTGTGGTCTGCACATCTGTTGAAAACTGCTCAATAGAGATATAGGAGCGTTTTTCAATAAAAGGAATCATAAAACCAGAACGACCAATTAAGGTCCGAGGTTTGCCCAAACCGGTAATGACAATCGCTTCGTTAGGCTTAGCAGACACATAACCACATACAAACAATAAAACAAATAGTACAACAACAATAATTGGTATCATAATCACCAATATATCAAATCCAAAGTCCATATTTATCTCCTTTATTCCTTATCACTCAAATCAACACTTGGTACAGTCGTCGCTGCATCATTTGTTGCCTGGAAGAGCTCTACTTTTTCATATCCGAATAGACCTGCATAGATGGAGGTCGGGAACCGCTTAATTTTTTTATTGTAGGTAGTTGCCACCGCATTATAGTCTTTACGGGCTACCAGTATCCGATTTTCCGTACCTTCAAGCTCTGTAATCAGGTCTGATACCTGTTGGTTGGCTGTCAATTGAGGATAATTCTCAGCCACTACCAACAATCTAGATACTGCAGAATCTAGCTGACTTTGAGCTTGATTATAGTCACTCGTTCCCTGTTGATTGGAACCGATTTTAGCACGCGCTTCTGCAATAGCAGTAAATATTTCTTCCTCGTGTTCCATGGCGCCTTTGACAGCTGCGACTACATTGGGTATCAAGTCATAGCGACGTTGCAACTGTGTGTCTACATTGGCTTGCGCATTTTCAACCTCGGCATAACTGTCAACTAAGCCATTGTATTGCCCAACTGCTCCCATTCCTAAAAACAGCAGAGCTAGGACTGGTATGAGGATGACCAACCATTTCTTTTTCATAAGATTTCCTTTCTAACTACGATTAAACATTCGTAAAAAAGCAAACAACTATCAGAAGCCCTATACGAGCCTTACCATCCAGAAGAGGCTCCGCCACCGCCGCCTCCACCACCTGACCAACTACCTCCGCCAAAACTAGACGATGAGGAATTAGACGAGTGATGATTGTGATAGTGATGATGATCATCAACCAACATCCAGAGTAGATTACCTGGTCCGCCTCCACCACGACTAGATTTGTCAATAATACCAAATAGGATAGCGATCAGAATAACTACGAGAAACAGCCAAAAGCCGTCACCCTCCTCACTTGTACCTTCTTCTATAGCAGCTAACTGATTTTTACCGATGCTTGTACCATAAAATCTATCCCCAATGGAGTTGACGATATAGGAAATTCCTCTACTGTAGTCTTCCTGTCGAAAGAATTCCCTTGCATTCTCTAGAATATCCTTGGCTTCTACATCCGTGATGACTGTGGCAGCATTGTCTGAGGTTTCTATCCGAAATGCTCTGTCAGCTATGGCAACCACTAAAAGAACTCCGTTGTCCGTTCCTGCAAAACCGACCTGCCAGTGACGAAAGGTTTCATTAGCCAAACTTTCAATATCACTGGACAGACTTTCTATTACATAAACACCAACCTGTAAAGCTTGCTCGGTGTTTGCCCAATTTCGATTGAGTTGATCAATTTCTGCAATGGTCTCACTCGAGAGTACCTGCGTCTCATCCACTACCGTTGTACCTGTGGGTCGGTCTGGAATCTGATTTGCTCTAGCTAGTGTGGGTGCAAATAGCAGGCAAACCGTTAGAATAGCGAAACAGCCGATGATAATTTTTTTCCATTTTCTCATCAGAACACCTCCTTCGATGAACAAAGATAAGAAAAATTTATTAGGTATATATATACAATTATATCATATTATCATTTTCCCAACAATATATTTATGTTGTTTTTCAGTAACGGTAGAGTCTGTTCAACAAACCAAGGATGTTTAGCTTGCCAGATATTGTTCCTTGGCGATGGATGAGGCAGGGGAAAATAGGTGGGTAGGTAATCAGCTGCATTCTCCACTCTCTCGGTCACAGTCCTATGGGATTCTCCTAAATAATAGTCCTGGGCATACTTACCAATCAACAAGGTCAGCTCAATCTGGGGTAGTTGCTTCATAATGAGTGGGTGCCATTTGGGCGCAAAATCCTTGCGAGGCGGCAAATCTCCAGACTTCCCCTTTCCTGGATAATAGAAATCCATAGGAAGAATGGCAAAATGGCCAGATTCATAGAAGAATTCCCTATCGACTCCCAACCATTTCCGCAGATTCTCTCCACTAGCATCATCAAAGAGGCGACCTTTTTCTTGTGTTTTTAATCCCGGTGCCTGTCCAATAATGAGGATTTTTGCGGTAGAAGATGCTTGGAAAAGCGGCTTTATCCCATTTTTCGTAAAAGCTTGATTGGATAAATCTTCCATAATCGCCTGACGAACATCAGCAAGTTCCATGATGTCCTACTTTCTTGACCATTGTTACATCTGCTTCTAGGGCATGAAAACCACATTTTTTATAGAAGAAAAAGACTGGCAGAGCGCGTTCGGTTTGCAGGAGAATATGAACAATCTTTATCTCGACCAGCTGCTCCTCAATTCTTTTTAGAAAGTCCTTACCAATTCCTCGTCCTTGGTAGTTGCGAGCAATACAGAGCTCTTCAATACGGTATTCGGTCCCCTCATACCAGTAGCGAATGTGCCCTAGAGAAAGGGCAATGAGGCTACCTTGGTCAAGCAATCCAAAGCAAAGTGCTCTGGGGTGCTCTAGTAAATCACCTATGTAGCAATCTAATTGTTCCTCATCTGACCAATCATCATTCCAAGGCTCCTGACTAAATACAGATAAGAACAACTCTTTGACCATTTCCATATCTGCAAGTGTGAGTTCTTTCAGTTCCATTTTCCCTCCTAAAAAAGACGGGTGAACCCGTCTTGATATGAACCCGTATTCACAAGTAAAGTACTTTGATATAAGAGATAGTTTTTCGCTAATCAAGGCAGTTTTTTGGGGCTGGGCTCAAGCCCAGCGCCACTTCTCAGAGTTTGTATCAACATCTCAGCGCAGTGGTTGATTGGGTTTAACAGTCCAGTGGACTGTTAAAGGTTGGAGATAGGATTTGTGAAGCAAATCTCTGCACTTCGTGTTTTACACTCCAAATCCGACCTCTACGACTGTTGCGAACAAGTTCGCTTCATTTCCAACCTCCAACAGTCACTACTCTGACTGTTGGAGCTGTGCGGGGGTGGGAGTGAAACAGTCTGAGGATAGACTGTTTCAGGTCAACAACTTGAAACGAAAATTTGTTGACGAACTCGTTTTGAGACCAATCGAGTTCTTTCTCACTCCCAAAAAACGAACGATGAGTAGCTGAAAAACTAGCCTTAGATAAAAGTGCTGTACTGTAAATATGGGTTCGTATTATTTGATCAATTCATAAATAGCTTCTGCGTAAATGGCAGCGGCACGGTAGAGTTGCTCAACTTCGATAAATTCGTTGGCTTGGTGCATGGTATTGACATCGCCTGGGAACATAGCTCCGTAGGCAACACCACGTTTGAGCAAGCGTCCGAATGTTCCGCCACCGATCACTTGTTCGTGACCTTTCAAGCCTGTGTGTTTTTCATAAACAGACAAGAGGGTTGCGACCATTGGGTCGTCGATTGGGCAATAATGTGGAGTGTGACCATGCTCAGACAGGCTGACAGCTTCTACGCCAAGTTTTTCCAAACCAGCCTTGATAGCTTCAGGGTTGGTATTTTTTGGATAACGGAAGTTGAGGGCAATGGTGTTGTCAGATGAAGTTTCATCAAACTTGAAGACACCTGCGTTCATTGAAAGAGCTCCCATCTGTTCATCGTAAATGGCTACGCCAAGTTTTTTAGCGTCATGGTCTTCTAGAAGGACTTGTCCTGCCAAGTCAAGATAGACTTTGGCTGCTCCATCAAAGGCAAATTGGCTGAGGAATTTTGCCAAGTAGGTTGCTCCATTGACACCTTCTTCTGGGGTTGAACCGTGGGCTGATTTTCCGATGACGGTGACTTGAACTTGACCGTTTTCAAGGGTTTCCGCGTCAGCTTTTAGGCCGTAAGTAGCTGTGAATTCTGCCAACTTGCTGTCCAGGTCTGCTAGGTCGCCAGAGATGATAGCTGTCGCAGACTCAGGCACCATGTTCTCACGCAAACCGCCTGTGAAGGAATGCAGTTTAGCAGCTCCGCTATTTTCCCCCGCAAAATGAAGATAAGCTGTGATATTGCCCTTTTCGCCATTGATAATCGGGAACTCGGCGTCTGGAGAAAATCCGAAATCTGGCAATGGAAGGCCGACGTGCTCGAAGTAGTAATCCATGTCCGCCCAGCCTGACTCTTCGTCAGTACCAACGATGAAGCGGACTTTTTTAGAGGTCGGAAGACCTAACTCCTTGATGATTTTCAAGCCATAGTAGCAAGCCATGGTCGGTCCTTTGTCGTCAGAGGATCCGCGGGCAAAGAGCTTGCCGTCGATGATTTGCGGCTCGTACGGGTCGGTGTTCCAACCACTTCCTGCTGGCACCACGTCCAAGTGACCGAAGATACCGAGAACTTCTTCGCCCTCGCCAAACTCAAAGTGACCTGCATAGTTGTCAACGTTCTTGGTTGGGTAACCATCACGCTGAGCGATTTCCAGGAACTTGTCCAAGGCACGCACTGGGCCTGGTCCAAATGGATGTTGGGCATCTGCCTGGCTGTCGTCACGCTCAGAATTGATGCGGAGGAGGTCAAAGAGGTCTGCTAGAAACTCATCTTTGCGTTTGTCAAACTCTGCTCTAAAATTTACTGTCATAATTTCTCCTTTTCAGTATCAAAGTAAGTCTATTTTATCACAAAATGAAAGAGATTTCAGAAGTAAAGCGAAGAAAAAAAGTTGGTCTCCCAACTTCTTTCTATTTTTTCCAAGCAGATCGTTCTGCTACAACTGTAAACAAAACATCGGTTGATGAGTTGAGGGCTGTTTCACAAGAGTCCTGAATCACTCCGACCACAAATCCGACTCCAACTACTTGCATGGCTAACTCATTTGGAATGCCAAAAAGACTACATGCTACTGGGAGGAGGAGAAGCGAGCCACCTGCTACCCCAGATGCTCCTGCTGCTGACAGAGATGCAACAACGGATAAAAGAAGAGCTGAGCTGAAATCAACACTGATGCCAAGTGTATGAACAGCTGCCATTGTTAAAATATTAATCGTAATAGCCGCGCCAGACATATTAATTGTGGCACCGAGCGGAATGGATACTGAGTATGTATCTGGATCCACTCCTAAACGTTTGCAGAGCTGCATATTGACAGGAATATTAGCTGCTGAACTTCTTGTAAAAAATGCCGTAACCCCACTAACCCGAAGACATTCAAACACCAGCGGGTAAGGATTTTTCTTCATTACAAGAAAAGCAATCAAGGGATTGACAACAAGCGCGACAAAAAACATGCTTCCAACCAAGAGTAAGAGCAGTAAACCATAGTCTTTTAAAGCTGTCAGACCATTATTTGCGATGGTATCGAAAACCAAGCCCATGATACCAAATGGTGCCAGACCAATAATCCAGCCTACAACTTTAGAAGTTACTTCCGCAGCAGATTGCAATAAATCTTTGGTTGTCTTGCTTGCATGACGAAAGGCCAAGCCAAACACTGCCGCCCATGTCAAAACACCAATATAATTAGCCGTTGCAAGTGCATTGATTGGATTGTCAACGACCTTCAACAAGAGGTCTTGGAATACTTCAGCAATCCCTTGTGGAGGAGTAATGTCCGTAGTCGTTGTAGTAGAAAGAACCAATTTAATAGGGAATAAATAGCTTGCTCCTACAGCAATGAAGGCCGCAGCAAAAGTGCCAAATAGATACAAGCAGATAACTGTCCTCATATTCGATTTTTGACCAGCAGGAGCTTGTGATAAAGCATGCGCAACTAGTGTCAGAACCAAAAGAGGGGCTATAGCCTTCAATGCTCCTACAAATAGACTACCAAATAGAGCAATGACCGTTATTTTTGGAGCGATTAAGCCTAGTAACACTCCCAAAACAACACCGATTCCGATTTTTCGGATTAAATTCATTTTTTTCCATACAGATATTATTTTATTCACTCATTTACCTCCAAACAAACATTTTTCAATCATAGCAGAAAAATGAAGGTTGGTCAATAGCATAAAAAATGAGATATTACACAGCGGAAGCCTGAAAAATCTTGCACAATCATTTCAACTTTACCTACTGAGTTAAAAAGGACATCTTTCAGTGGCTTGTTTCTACCACTTTATCGATAAATTCGCTATATAATCTGAGGCAAATTGAGTCAAGCGATTGCGACTATCTTGGGATTCATAAAAATCAATCATGGCAAAACCAGCTCGTAATTGCCCAGCAATCTGCTCTTCTAAGGTGTGGCTAAATTCATAGCCATATTCTGGGTCAATTGTAATTTGTCCTGTTTCTTCTAATTGTCGTGCATTGAAAGGTAGGTTGTACTTTGGAACCAAGGTTTTGTCTGGATGCTCCCAAACATCATCCCCATCAAAGATATAAATCCAAGGGTTCATGTAACCAACCATGAGCAAGCCACCTTTTTTCAAGACCCGATAGGATTCCCGCCACATAGTTTCTAAGTCTTCGATATAAACATTTGAAACAGGGCAAAAAATGATGTCAAAACTCTCGTCTTCAAAAGGAAAGGCTTGTGTCATATCCGCCTGGACCGTTTGCAAATCCAGATTTTCTCGCTCAGCAACCAAGCGATCCTTGTCCAACTGTTCCTTGGAGAAGTCCATAATGGTCGTTTGGTAACCGTGAGCCGCAAACATCGGTCCCTGTTGACCACCACCACAGGCCAGCCCCAACAATTTCTTGCCTTGGGCCTTTTCAAACCAGTCAAGCGGCACCGTCTTTCCAACCGTCAGGGAAACAGATAAGGGCTTGTCTTTGGCAACAAGAAATTCCTCATGACTGAGCGGAACCGTATAGGCATTTCCCTGTCTAGCTGAAACTCGATTCCAACGTTCTTGATTGTAGTTTACATAATCTGTCATTCTTATTTCCTCTAGAGAGGCCTAGCAAATCTGACCTCGTTCTATTCTTTTCATATTTTTACCTCCTTTACTATGCTCATTCTATTATAGTATAAGCACAAAGAAAAAGCTACCTTTCGATAGCTTGTTCCTTAAGTCAATTCATTAAAATCCCATACATCATCCACCCAGCCTTCATAGAAATCAGGCTCGTGGCAGACCATGAGAATTGAGCCCTTATAGGCTTGAAGGGCACGTTTGAGTTCATCCTTGGCATCCACATCCAAGTGGTTGGTAGGCTCGTCGAGAACCAAGACATTGTTTTCACGGTTCATAAGCAAACAGAAACGAACTTTGGCCTGCTCACCACCTGAAAGAACTTGAATTTGGCTTTCGATATGCTTGGAAGTCAGACCGCAACGAGCCAAGGCTGCTCGTACCTCTGCCTGGTTAAGGGCTGGAAAGGCATCCCAAACGGCTTCCAGCGGAGTCTGACGATTGCCGCCAGCTACTTCTTGCTCGAAATAGCCTAGTTCCAAATAATCCCCACGCTCCACAGAGCCGCCCAGCGGTGGAATAATCCCCAGCAAACTTTTAAGAAGAGTAGATTTACCGATACCGTTGGCACCGACAATGGCAATCTTCTGGTTGCGTTCAAAGGTCAGATTGAGCGGTTTACGTGTCAATACACGGTCATAACCAATTTCCAAATCAGTCGTTTGGAAGATAAAGCGACTTGGAGTTCGAGCCATTTTGAAATCAAATGAAGGCTTTGGTTTCTCTGCTTGAAGCTCAATAATCTCCATCTTGTCCAATTTCTTCTGACGAGACATGGCCATGTTTCGAGTTGCAACTCGGGCCTTGTTACGGTTAACGAAGTCCTGCAAATCTGCGATTTCCTTCTGCTGGCGCTCATAGGCTGCCTCCAACTGAGCCCGCTTCATAGCATGGACTTCTTGGAATTGGTAGTAATCACCTGTGTAGCGAGTCAAAAGCTGATTTTCCACATGGTAGACAATGTTAATCACATCATTCAAGAAAGGAATGTCGTGCGAAATCAAGACAAAGGCATTCTCATAGTTCTGCAAGTAGCGTTTGAGCCAGTCGATATGTTCGGCATCTAGATAGTTAGTCGGCTCATCCAGTAGCAAGATGTCAGGCTTTTCCAAGAGCAATTTTGCCAAAAGAACTTTAGTCCGTTGGCCACCTGATAACTCCGTCACGTCCTTGTCCATGCCATAGTCCATGACACCAAGGGCACGCGCTACTTCGTCAATCTTGGCATCAAGCGTATAGAAATCACGGCTTTCCAGACGGTCTTGCAGCTCACCAACCTCTTCCATGAGGGCATCCATATCGGCTCCCTCTTCTGCCATAGACATGTAAATATCATTGATACGAGCTTCTGTCTTGAAGAGTTCATCGAATGCTGTCCGCAGGACATCACGGACTGATTGACCTTTTTCTAGTTTAGCATGCTGGTCTAAATAACCTGCTGTTACATAACGTGACCATTCAACCTTGCCTTCATCTGGCTGCAACTGACCTGTCACGATGGACATGAAGGTCGATTTCCCTTCACCATTGGCACCGACAAGACCGATGTGCTCCCCTTTCAAGAGACGGAAGGAGACATTCTCAAAAATCGCACGGTCACCAAAACCATGACTCAAATTCTTTACTTCTAAAATACTCATAATTTCCTCACAAAAGAGGCTGGAAATCCTTCCAGTCTCTGTTTCATTCTTCTTAATCTAATCCGATTTCCGCACGGACCACATCGGCAATGGTGTCCACGTAGTAATCGACTTCAGCATCCGTTGGCGCTTCTGCCATAACACGCAAGAGGGGCTCAGTGCCACTTGGGCGAACCAAAATACGACCGTTGCCAGCCATTTCTGCTTCCATTTTTTCAATGATAGCTGCAATAGCAGGCACTTCCATTGCCTTGTCTTTCATGCTGTTTTCCACACGGATATTGACCAATTTTTGTGGGTAAATGGTCACTTCTGCTGCCAATTCTGACAACTTCTTACCAGTTTCTTTCATGATTTTGGTCAATTGCACAGCGGTCAACTGGCCGTCTCCTGTGGTGTTATAATCCATCAGAATCACATGTCCTGACTGCTCACCACCGACATTGTAGCCTTCCTTGCGCATTTCTTCGACCACATAACGGTCACCAACTGCGGTCACAGCTTTTTCAATACCTTCACGATCCAAAGCCTTATGGAAACCAAGGTTGGACATAACTGTAGTCACAATTGTATTTTTGGCCAATAGACCTCGATCAGCAAGGTATTTACCAACGATGTACATGATACGGTCACCGTCTACCAAATCACCATTTTCATCGACAGCAATCAAGCGGTCACTGTCACCATCAAAGGCAAGTCCAATTTGACTACCTGTTTCCTTGACCAGTTCTTGCAATTTTTCAGGATGAGTTGAACCAACGCCCTCATTGATATTCAAGCCATCTGGCTTTTCAGCCATTACTGTCAAATCTGCTCCCAAATCTACAAAAATTTGACGTGCAGATGTTGCAGCAGCACCATTGGCTGTATCGAGTGCAACTTTCATACCGTCCAAATCTGTACCAGTTGACACCAAGAATTGCTGGTACTTACGTAGACCTTCTGGATATTCTACCACATCTCCTAAACCTTGAGCAGATGGGCGTGGCAATGTGTCTTCCTCAGCATCAAGAAGAGCCTCAATTTCCGCTTCCAATGCATCATCCAATTTGAAACCATCACCAGCAAAGAATTTGATACCGTTATCTTGCGCTGGGTTATGACTTGCAGAAATCATGACACCTGCACTTGCTTTTTCAGTTTTGACTAGGTGAGCAACACCCGGTGTCGCCAAAACTCCCAATTTATACACATGAATCCCTACTGATAGAAGTCCTGCAATCAAGGCAGCCTCTAACATTTGACCTGAGATACGTGTGTCACGCGCCACAAAGACACGAGGAACATCCGTCTCATGCTGGCTAAGGACATAACCACCAAAACGACCCAATTTGAATGCTAATTCTGGCGTTAATTCTACGTTTGCTTCTCCACGGACACCATCTGTCCCAAAATATTTACCCATTTTCATAACCTCTTATTTTGTTTTTGTAAGTATAATTTGCATATTTGCTTCCGTCTGAGACAGTACAACTGGCAAGACATTGCCATCGCTGTCTACAGCCTGTAATTTAGCTGTGCCACTATAATTCTCAGATAGATTGCTCACATCCATCGCAACAGCTTCGACTCGATCAATCTTAGCCATTGTTTCTTCATCCGTTGTCACTTTAACGGTGTCTAGGTTGACTGAAACCTTAGACAGACTGTAACCTTCTGCCAATTGATTACTATAGACTCGACCTGCTACTGGGAATGCCTTGCTAACTTTTTTACCAATCTTGACGGTAATCGCATCGGGTGCCAGTGTCGCACTCACTCCTGCCGGCAAATTTGTCAATTGTAGCTTGACAGTTTGTGTCCCATCACTCAACTCTCTCAAATCCGCAGTCACTTGAAAAGTCCGAGTTGACTCATCTGATTCTCTCTGTAGGAGAACACGATTAGAGCCCCTTAATTCAACTGCCACCGTCGAAGAAAATCCGGAAATAAAATACTTATTTGTATCATATTCAATCTCAATCGGTACATTGTTAAGTGTGTGAACATAGGTTTCTGACTCCGTATTCTGTGCAGCTGATTCTGAATTTTTATAGTTGGTGGTTGTTGCATAGAAAAAGAGCAACAATGCTAGGAAAATAGATAGGGCTAAGTGACCTACAGCTTTAAACTTATCGTTCATGTTTGCCACCTCCTAATCGCTTCCAGATGGACTTTTTCTCTACATTTTCAGAAATAAAAGTCGCTCGCAACTCTGCTTCAAACTCATCCAAAGTCAAGTCATGTTTGAATATCCCGTTTCGTGCAATAGAGATACTGCCAGTTTCTTCAGAAACAATAAACACAAACGCATCAGATACCTCCGATAAGCCAATGGCTGCACGGTGTCGTGTTCCAAATTCCTTTGAAATTCCTGCGCTCTCTGACAGGGGCAAATAAGCACAAGCAACCGCTACTTTGTCTTCCTTGACAATTACGGCCCCATCGTGTAACGGTGTATTCGGGATGAAAATATTTATTAATAATTCCTGAGATATATCCGCATTAAGAGGAATCCCCGTTGCTCTATATTCTTGTAATGTTTGGGCTTGTTCTATTGCCACAAGTGCACCAATTTTACGCGGAGACATATAAGCAACAGATTTGAGAAAAGCAACAATCAGCTTTTCTTCTGCACTCACAGTATTTGCCCCAAAAATCTGAGTTGTCCTGCCGAGTTTTTCAAGCATGGCACGCAACTCTGGTGCAAAAATAACTACTGCTGCAATAACTCCATACGTGATTACTTGATTAATCAGCCAAGCAATCGTCTGCAGACCGAATAAACTAGCTATAATCTGGACAATAATGAAGAGAAAAACCCCTCGAATCAATGTCATAATTTTAGTACCTGCAATAGCCTTACTAAAATTATAAATTAAATAAACAACTATACTAATATCAATTAGGTGCAACAGTGCGGTCCAAGGACTGGCTATCAAACTCGACCAATACCCTGTATCCAGTAACTGGTTTAGGTTTAACATATCATTCTCATACTTTCTAACTCATACATAGTAATGTACTCATTATACCATATTTTTTCCCCTTTTCTTTAGAAAATAGTGACCTTCCTGTTAAAAATATTACAGATTTACTGCAGGAATATATCACATTCCAACACACTCCATTCTAGAAAATCAGTGACCTTTATGATAAAATAGTCCCATGAAAATAAATACAGCTTTGGGTATTCTAGCAGGAAAAAGTTCCCAGTTCATTTTGAAAAAACTAGGACGTGGTACTACCCTGCCTGGAAAAATTGCCCTCAAATTCGATAAACATATTTTAGATAGTTTGGCTAAGGATTATGAAGTCGTTGTTGTGACAGGTACTAACGGGAAGACCCTGACCACCGCCCTGACAGTCGGTATCCTCCAAGAAGCCTTTGGAGAAATTACAACCAATACCAGCGGCGCTAATATGATTACAGGGATTACGGCTACTTTCCTGTCTGCCAAGAAAAATAAAAATGGCAAGAAAATTGCCGTCTTGGAGATTGATGAGGCCAGCCTGGCCCGTGTGACCGACTTTATCAAGCCTAGCCTGATTGTCTTCACCAATATCTTCCGTGACCAAATGGACCGCTATGGTGAGATTTATACCACCTACCAGATGATTTTGGACGGGGCTACCAAGGCACCTCAGGCAACCATTCTCGCCAACGGTGATAGCCCGCTTTTCAACTCGACCACCGTTATCAATCCAGTAAAATACTACGGTTTTGCGACGGACGAGCATGAGCCACGTCTGGCCCATTACAATACCGAAGGCGTTCTCTGCCCGCATTGCCACCAGATTATCCAGTACAAGCTCAATACCTACGCTAACTTGGGTAGCTATATCTGTAACAACTGTGGCTTTAGCCGACCTGAGTTGGACTACAAGTTGACAGAGTTGAAGGAAATCACCAATACTTCTTCTACCTTTGCTATTGACGGTCAGGATTACAAAATCAACATCGGTGGGCTTTACAATATCTACAATGCCCTAGCAGCTGTCAGCGTAGCAGAATTTTTCGGCGTAGCTCCTGAGAAAATCAAGGCAGGTTTTGACAAGTCTAAGGCTGTCTTTGGTCGCCAAGAAACCTTTAAATTGGACGATAAGGATTGTACTCTGGTCTTGATTAAAAACCCTGTCGGTGCAACCCAGGCCATTGAAATGATGAAACTGGCTCCTTACGATTTTAGCCTGTCCGTCCTTCTCAATGCCAACTACGCTGATGGAATTGATACTAGCTGGATTTGGGACGCCGACTTTGAACAAATCACTCAAATGGACATTCCACAAGTCTTTGCAGGCGGTGTTCGTTCGTCTGAAATTGCCCGTCGCCTCCGTGTGACTGGCTATCCAGAGGACCAGATTACTGAAACGCCAAAACTGGAAGACATCATGACCTTGATCGAGCAGTCTAGCAGTCAGCAGGCCTATATCCTCGCGACCTATACAGCTATGCTGGAATTCCGTGACTTGCTGGCTCAACGCCAAGCCGTTGGAAAGGAGATGAAATAATGGTCTATACGTCATTAAAAAGTCCTGAAAAAGACTACACTTACAATCTCCACATCGCCCACCTCTACGGTGATTTGATGAATACCTACGGCGACAATGGCAATATCCTCATGCTCAAGTATGTGGCTGAAAAGCTGGGGGCTCGTGTCCAGGTGGACATCGTTTCCCTAACAGATGAATTTGACAAGGATTTCTACGATATCGCCTTTTTCGGTGGTGGTCAGGACTATGAACAATCTATTCTTGCAAAAGATTTACCAACTAAAAAAGACAGCCTGGCAGACTTCATCGAAAACGACGGTGTCATGCTGGCTATCTGTGGTGGCTTCCAATTGCTCGGACAATACTACATCGAAGCTGGCGGCCGCAAGATTGACGGTCTAGGTATCATGGGCCACTACACCCTCAACCAGACCAACAACCGCTACATCGGTGACATCAAAATTCACAATGATGAATTCAACGAAACCTACTATGGTTTTGAAAACCACCAAGGCCGTACCTTCCTAGCTGACAACCAAAAACCGCTGGGCAAGGTTGTCTATGGCAATGGCAACAATAAGGAAGACAGCGGCGAAGGCCTGCACTACAAAAACACCTTCGGCAGCTACTTCCACGGACCAATCCTGTCCCGCAATGCCAACCTAGCCTACCGCTTGGTCACAACTGCCCTCCGTAAAAAATACGGACAAGACATCCAACTTGCCAGCTACGCTGATATCCTCAGCAAAGAAGTCGCTGAAGAATACGGCGATGTGAAAAGCAAGGCAGAGTTTGAGAAATAAAGCAAAACCGCTTCTGAATCCAGAGGCGGTTTCATTTTTTATATCGTTCCTACCAAAAGCACTCCCTCAACCGTAATCTCCGTCAACTGGCTCAAATCCAACTTGGACTGGTCCACTTGGAAAAAGAGGGGTGTCATGTCTGCCAGGACTTGAGCATGGGCGGCTGTAATCGGCAGAGTCCGACTGACCATCACCTGCTCCACCTGCCCCACGTAAGACCTGAAATGGTCCACGATATCCTGGTTATCATAGGACTCCTTGCGGAGTTGGTCTTTGGCTAAATGGCGGAGCTCCTTGAGGTGATTGGGACCTGGGACCAGCTTGAGAATAGCCCCACCAGTTTTCAGCACTCTGGCAAATTCCTGATAATTGGCTGGGGAAAAGATGTCCAAGATGCCGTCAATTGTCTTGTCTTGAATGGGCAACTTTGTCAAGTCACCAACAAACCATTTGACCGACTTGCTGCTGTCAGATCTAGCTGCTAGGAGTATGGAATCCTTGGAAATGTCAAAAGCAAGAATGTCCAAGTCCATTTTCTCGGCTAACTTACGGGAATAAAAGCCCTCCCCACAGCCGATGTCCAAGACAGACTGCAAGCCCAGCTCTGCTATTTTCCCCTCCAAAGCCTCATAGAGATGATCGTAATAGCCCGCCTCCAAAAAGGCCTGGCGGTTTTCAAAGCTAGACTTGTGGTAGTTGGCGGACTGCTTGACCTGGGGCGCCAGATTGACATAGCCCTGCTTGGCGATGTCGAAGGTGTGGCGGTTGGGGCAACGGAGGCTGTTTAGGTCAAGACCAAGAGCCTGCCCACAATGTGGACAGGTGAAAAATTGGTCGCTATTAAGGAAACGTGGGTGTTTGGTCATGTTACTTGTTTTCTTTTCTAAAGCGGTGGAGGGCTAGTCCGGATAGGAGCGTGGCAATGGCTCCTGTAAAAACTAGCAAATATCCAACTGGGAGCAGGTAGAAATTTTCATGCAGGATACCCTTGGCATCGACATATTCGACGGAATTGGCCTTGATGATAAAGCAAACAAAGCCTAAGACCATGAGAAAGCTTCCGATAATGGTAATGGTCAGGTGCATCTGGGTACGGCGACCTTCGCGACCGTCCTTGACTAGTTTTTCTGTCATGTTGTTCATGTCAGTTCCTCCTAAGATAAGTTGATCTAGGGAGATTGAAAAGACAGAGGACATGAGAATCAAGAGTTCCAAGTCGGGTAGGTTTTTGTCATTTTCCCAGTTGGAAACAGCCTGCCGTGTCACATTGAGCTTGAGAGCAAACTGCTCCTGGGTCAAACCTTCCTTCTTCCGTAAGTCTTTGATTTGTTGTCCAAAGTTCATTTCTTTCTCCTTTCCGGGAGCGGGACAGAACTCAAAAAATGAGAAAGAGTTCGTCAACAAGTCTTTATTTCTAGTTGTTGAGCTAAAACGGTCTATCCCCAGCCCGTTTTACTCCCGTCCCCGCACAGCTTAAACTGTCTGGGGGACAGTTTAAGGTTGGGAATAAAGCGAACAAAGTTCGCAACATTCGTTAGGTCAGATTTGAAGTGTGCAACACGAACAAATCTGCCAATCAACCACTGCGCCGAGATGTTGACACCAACTTCGAGAAGTGATGCTAATCTCTATACTTATCTTAGTCTGACGCTAATCATTTGCCAAGAAAGGCTGGCTTGCAAATAACATTTTTGACCGCAAGAGAATTTTGTGGCAGAGTTTTTTCATCGCAAGACCTGCTTGCAAGTCTGTTCTATCAAGGTTTTAGGCTAGTGTCAACTTGCTGTCAACCTAGCCCATCTGCTCTGATAATGCTTCCCATTCTTCCATGAGGCTTTCTTGTTGGGCTGTCAGTTGGTCGATTTCTTTCTGGTAATCGGTCAGCTGTCCGATATCGTTGGTTTCTAGCATGGCTTGGTTGAGCTCGCTTAGGCGGTTTTCGATGTTGTCAATTTCTGCCTCGATTTGCTCGATGCGGCGAGCCAGTTTGCGTTGCTCTTTTTGGTTTTCCTTTTGGGCTTGGTAGTCCATGGCTCCGGCTGATTGGCTGGTACTTTCTAGCTGATCAGGCTGGGTTTCTGCTTGCTGCTCTGCCTTTTTCTCCAAATAATAATCATAGTCGCCCAAGTAGAGCGTGGAGCCAGTTTCCGAGATTTCCAGCACCTTAGTGGCAACGCGGTTGATGAAATAGCGGTCGTGGCTGACAAAGAGCAGGGTGCCGTCAAAGTCGATCAGGGCATTTTCCAGGACCTCCTTGCTGTCGATGTCCAGATGGTTGGTCGGCTCGTCGAGGATGAGGAAGTTGTTGTTTTCCATGGACAGCTTAGCGAGGAGCAGGCGGGCTTTTTCCCCACCAGACAGCATGGACACGGACTTTTTGACATCGTCTCCTGAGAAGAGGAAGGCTCCAAGGCGGTTGCGGATCTCCACTTCAGGCGTGGTCGGAAAAGCTGACCAGAGCTCCTCCAAGACCGTGTTGGAAGGCGTCAGGGCCGACTGGTTCTGGTCGTAGTAGCCCACTTCCACATTGGCACCTAGCTTAGCTTCCCCTTTGATAAATGGCAGAGCTCCGATGATGGATTTGAGCAGGGTTGTTTTTCCGATTCCGTTCGGACCGACAATGGCAATGACATCCAGCTTTCGTTGGTCAATGGAAATAGGCTGAGAAAGTATTTCTCCATCATAGCCCACCGCAGCATTTTCCACTGTCAAGACGATATTGCCAGAAGTCTTGTCCGACTGAAAAGTCATGTTGGCAGACTTCTGCCCAGTTGTTGGCTTGTCCAGTCGCTCCATCTTTTCCAATTGCTTGCGTCTAGCCTGAGCACGCTTGGTGGTCGAAGCACGGACAATATTTTTCTGGACAAAGTCTTCTAGTTTGGCAATTTCCTTCTGCTGCTTTTCATAGTTTTGCAATTCCGTTTGCAACTTCTGCTCTTTGAGTTCGACAAACTGAGAATAATTCCCCACATAACGATCCAAGGAATGCTTGGTCAAATCCAGTGTCAGTGTCGCCACCTTGTCCAAGAAATAGCGGTCATGGCTGACAATAATCAAGGCTCCCTTGTAATGCACTAGGTAGTTTTCCAGCCAGGCAATCGTATCAATGTCCAGGTGGTTGGTCGGCTCATCCAGCACCAATAACTCTGGGCTTTCAAGAAGCATTTTTGCCAGTGCAAGACGAGTATTCTGACCGCCAGAGAGTTCGGAGATTTTCATGTCCCACATGGTCTGGTCAAACTTAAAGCCGTTCAAAATAGCACGGATGTCTGCCTCATAGTTAAAACCACCTGCCAGACGAAATTCTTCCGACAGACTATCGTAGGTCTTCATGAGCTGGTCGAGTTCATTACCAGACAGACTGCCCATTTGCTCTTCCATAGACCTCAGGCGTTTCTCCGTCATCCGCAGGTCGTCAAAGACATGGAGCATTTCATCGTAGATGGTATTTTCCGACTGGAATCGGCTATCCTGTGCCAGATAAGAAAGGGACAAATCACGCTTGGTAGAAATCTCGCCGCTGGTCGCCGCCTCTTCTCCGACAAGGATTTTGAGTAGGGTGGACTTGCCTGCCCCATTTTTTCCGACAAGGGCAATCCGATCCCGCTCGTCCACTTGAATGTTGATATTGTTAAATAAAACTTCGCCCGCAAAAGAGCGTTCAATCTTGTTTCCACTTAGAATAATCATAGAATTATTGTACCATATTTTAGCTTGAACAGACGGATTCCATTTTCTGATTTCAACAAAAAAACAGCGACTTTCCAGTCACTGTCCTTCTCAACAAATATTTAGACCAAACCGTTTAGCAATTCCTTATTCTGCCAGAGCAGATAAAGGCCACCACCGATAATAATCAGCATGATGACAAACTTGATCAAACCCTTGACAAAGCGGATGACCATCATCAAAATCATCGACACAATCAGCCAGCCCCAAGCAGAAGAATTGAGCAAGGTCTGCATGCTCTCTAGACTGGCACCTGTCCAGGCCTTAATTGGTTCGGGGATTTTATCAAACCAAGTACTATCTATACCAATTTGTTCCATAATCGAATGACTGGTAGACTGCATCCATGCAAAAATCCCAGCATTATAGAGAAAGAGCAGAGCTTGCTCTGGGTAACGTTTTGCTGTGTTCACAATTGTTCGTAACATATTTCTCCTCTATTCTGAATACAAGGCAAGGACCGCATCAATATCTGCCTGCTGAATACCATGATTAGAACCTGCCGATTCCATAACGGAGGTCTGACTATCTTCATGATCTAGACCAATAGCATGACCCAATTCATGCTCAGCTGTATGGATAATTCTATCCATATCATAGCCATATTGGTCGTTTAATAAATAAAAACTATTCAGACGCACCGTTACAGAGCTATAATAATTTGTCAATAAATTAGTCGTTGAATTGGCCTCACCTGCTGCCTGGGTATTTCCATCATTCATCTCAGTCGCAATAATATCAGCCTGATTTGGATCACTTGTCATCACAAAAGTGAAGGCCCCTGTCGCATTCCAATTTGCAATGGCTGTTTCATAGGCAGCTACAAATGTTGGATTCTGGGTTTCAAGGTAAACAGTCGCAGTATTGCTTTCCCATCGACCATGATCGGCTGTATTAACCGTATCAGTAGTCAGGTGTTTAATGGTATTAACACCTTCTTCAATTGTCACTTCAGACTGCCCTTTGACCATCAATTGCACTTCTTGAGCTAGAGTTTGTAACATCTGAGGCGCTGCTTCCTGTTGAAAATAGAATAATAGACCTAGACCACAAGCCAATAACACCATTGATAACCAAATCAGACCCCAAAATGTCCGCCAAATCCACCGTAGAATATTTCCAATAAGTTTCATAGACTATACCTCTTTCTAGAAATAGGTTTTAGTATAGCCATAATTTCTGAAACTTTTCTTAAAAACTAGGACAATCTTTCTTCCAATTTGAAATCAATTGGCAACCAAGCCAATACTTTCTCAATCTGCTGATTCCAGTAGTACCACTCATGTTTACCAGGTCCGAAACCTGCCTCTATATCAAATCCCAGCTCTTTTAACTCCCCAACTGCCTTTTGATGCCCTTCAAAAAGAAAATCTTCCTCACCACACCAGGCATAAAATTTGGTCTTTTTATCGGATTGTTTAGCAATTTCTAACAAATTATTTGGATTCTGTTTATCAGAAATGTCACCAAATACTCCTTGCCAATACGAAGGACTTCCCAATTCTGCTGCCGCTGGATTATCAAAATCAAAATACAATGCGCCTGAAAGCGAAGCTGCGTGTGAAAAACGATTGGTCATCATGGCAATCTTGAAGGTCCCATAACCACCCATAGACAAACCAGCGATAAAATTCTTCTCCCGCTTGTCAGACATATTTGGGAAAAATCGTTTGAGAATTTGAGGCAACTCTACTGCAATAGCATCATAATAATTCATGCCATAGGTGGTATTGGTATACCAGCCTTTATCTGTATTGACCATAACCACGATAAGATTGGTATAACGAACCAACCGTTCCACTGTAGAACGATTCAGCCAGGAATCCTGATTTCCTCCCATACCGTGCAAAAGATATAGGACAGGAATGTCGTTGTCATCAGGATTTTCCACACGATTGCGATCTGGATATAAAACCGTAACCTGTCTAGACATATCTAGAGCTTCTGAGTGGTATTCAATTTTCATTATTGCCATAAATCTTCTCCTTATGGTAAAGAGCCTGAATTTCCTCGGCTCTTCTTATGTATATAAATCAGCTTACTTGACTTCCATAATTACCGGTAAAATAGCTGGGCGACGTTTGGTTTGGTCAAAGAGGAATTTTGCTAAATCATCGCGAACAGCACTCTTAAGCTCTGTCCAGTCAAAGCTATCCTTTGTAAAGTAATTTTCCACCGTTGTATTCACCAATTCTGATGCCTCACGCAAGATATCCTTGCTCTTTTTCACGTAGACAAAACCACGAGTATTGACCTTGGCTTTAGAAATGATTTTTTTCTCACGGCGGTTGACAGTGATAGCCACGATAAAGATACCGTCTTCTGAGAGGATCTTACGGTCACGAAGGACGATATTTCCAACATCGCCCATGGCATTTCCGTCAATCATGACATCACCAGCAGGAACCGCTCCGCTATGGACAAAATCCCCCTCTTCAAAAGCCATGACATCTCCACGCTTAACGATGATAATGTTTTCTGGATACATACCGATTTCAAGCGCAGCCTTAGCGTGAGCATCCAATTGACGATACTCCCCTTGAACTGGGAAAAGATATTTAGGTTTCATGATGTTGAGCATAAGCTGCAAATCACGCGCATTCCCATGCCCAGATACGCGAAGATTCTTTGTGATAGATTTTACGGTACCACCAGCCTTGTAAATCAAGTTCTCCACACGAGCAACAACCGCTTCTTTTGAAATACTTGGAGTGGTAACAATATAAACTAGATCACCTTCTTTGATTTCAACGTAGCGATGTCTACCGATAGACATTTTACGCAATCCATTTAACGGCTCGCCCATACGACCAGTTTCTAAAATAATCAATTCATGGTCTTCATACTTGTTCATATCCTTTGGTTTTACCAACAGGCGTTCGCTGACCAAACGAAGTTTTTTCAATTGAATCGCTGTTCGGACAATGTTTTCCACATCATGTCCTGTCAATACGACACGACGACCAGTTGCTTCTGCCGCATCAAAAATCTGTTGAATACGTACAATATTACTGGCAACTGCTGCCACAATAACACGCCCATCACAGTCAGCAATCGTATTGAGAATTTCCTCCCCAGCCTCATGCATGCTCGCTACTTGAACATTGCTATCTGCGTTAGCTGAGTCTGACAAGAGGGCCAACACACCTTCGTTACCGATTTCAGCCAATCGCCCAAAATCCGTACGATAAAACTTATCTGCTGCTTGGTCAAACTTAAAGTCACCTGTGTAGACAATATTTCCTTCATCCGTCTTAACGACAATTCCTAAACTCTCTGGAATAGAGTGGGTCGTCTGAAAGAAAGATACCACTGAATCCCCGAAATCAATTTCAGTGTCAGCATTGATAACATGGAAATCATTAAATTTCTTAGTAGCATTATTCCCCTTGACAAGTAGCTTAGCCAATTCGATAGTCAAGTGCGAACCAAATACTGGCACTTTCACTTTCTCCAAGAGATAAGGAAGCGCTCCGATAGCATCCGCATGCCCGTGAGATAAAAAGACCCCTGCTACACGGTGCTTATTTTCTTCCAAATAATCGAAATTAGGGACGACTACATCCACACCTAACTGTTCATTCTCAGGATACTTTGCCCCTGCATCCAAAACAAAAATATGTTCATTCACTTCGGCAATGTACAGGTTTTTTCCGTTTTCCCGCACACCC
This sequence comes from Streptococcus sp. 2022WUSS135, assembly GCF_044427045.1. Classification (NCBI taxonomy): domain Bacteria; kingdom Bacillati; phylum Bacillota; class Bacilli; order Lactobacillales; family Streptococcaceae; genus Streptococcus; species Streptococcus sp. 2022WUSS135. The sequence goes on along the minus strand of NZ_JAOTGL010000004.1, from coordinate 23,347 downwards.
CCAAGAGCCATAATTTTAATTGTACTCATCTTTACTCCTTTTGGACATCCCACAGGTGTCCATTTTATTTTTCTTACCAACGGTCCTTGGGAATTCCAAGTCGAATTACAGTCTGCTATGTCGGAGCTCTATTTGCAAAAGACACACTTTGGTTCAACATTATATTCATCCATCAAAGCAACTTTTAAATAGAAATTCCTAAATAGCTATCACTTCTATTATACATTTTTTCAAGAAAATTTACAAAAAACTCCGCTGAAAATCAACGAAGTTCTACATATACATTAGTAACCATGTCCCTTATGTTCCCACTTACCACCAACATTCCGCACTAAAATCCATTTCCAATCCGTATGGGTACTATTAGGCTCTAAGGTGGGCTCTGCCCCCTCAGCTGCTACCTTAAAAGACGAAGTTAGGATAATAGCTTCCTCTGCACCATAGTGCTCCGCCCACTCATCAAATTCCTTTTCATTATCACCACTATAACCGATAGTCAGCAATTTACAACTTTTAAAATGGTGATCAAAGTAATCTTCAACTACAAGAATAGCCGCCTCAATCTCTTTTTCCGTATACAATTCTGACTGTTCCATCGGTTCAATCTCTGCCTGATAAGCTGCTCCTGTCCGACATCCTACCAAAAAGAGACAACACAACAGACTACAAATAGCTAAATATTTTCTCATCTTTGTTACCCCAAGTCAACAATCGTTGCTGAAAAGCCAAGCTCTTCGACAAAACGTAAAATATCCTCTGTCTTTACAAAAATTGTTTTCGTATTAACATTGGGGTGAAAGGTTAGAATGGATTCAGAAAGGATTTCTTTATCAAAAAAGACTTGAATATCCTTATCAACATTATGTAACAAGCCAAAAACAGATACCGCACCCGCAGGCAAGTGCATTTTTTCCATCAAGCTATCACTCGAGGCCATCCGAATGCGGTTGGCTCCCACCAAATCACGAAACTGGTCCATATCCAGCTGCTTCTGGTCATCCATGATCAGTAAATAAAATGTAGTCTTTTTCTTATTAGTCAGAAACATGGACTTGGTCCGTACTCCTTCTAACCCTTCAATGTAACGGTCTGCTTGCTCAGTTGTCAGAGCTGGTGGATGCTCTACAATGGTGTAGTCCATTCCTAAGTCAGCTAAGCTTTCAAAAACCAATTTATCCATGGCAGCACCTCTTGATATATTTAGTATATTATACTTCTTTTTAACTAAAAATTCAAAGGATAAGAAAAGCCTGGATTGCTCCAGACTTTAGACCTGTATTCACAAATGATGTGTTTGATATAAGATTCAGTTTTAGCCAAAACCAAACTTGGTTGGAAGTTGCGAACTATCCACACAGGTTCTTAATCAAACAACTTATAATAATCTTCCAGTTTCATCTTGGATTTTTCTTCAGCTGTTTGGTCCTGAATAATCTGACCATTTTTCATGACAATCAAGCGATTACCGTGACGCAGCGCATCTTCCATCTGATGAGTGACCATGAGGGCCGTCATTCCCTTGGTCTCAATCAATTCGTCTGTTAACTGCATCAAGGATTGACTAGTTTTGGGGTCAAGGGCTGCGGTATGCTCATCCAAGAGCAGGAGTTCAGGCTGTTTCAAACTCGCCATCAACAAACTCAATGCCTGGCGTTGACCACCTGATAAGAGCCCTGCTGGCGTGTCCAGATGTTTTTCTAGACCATTTCCCACTCTCGGCAAAAGTTGGGCAAATTCTTCCGTCTGTTGGGCCAATCTGCGTGGCACTAAGCCGCGTCCCTCACCTCGGTATTTAGCGATGAGCAGATTTTCAGCCACCGTCATCCGCGGAGCTGTGCCCATTTTGGGATCTTGGAAAACACGTGCCAGATACTTAGCACGCTTTTCTGCAGGCCAATTGGTCACATCCTCGCCAAGAATATGGACTGAACCACTGGTCAAGGGTAGGGTTCCAGCAATGACATTAAAGAGGGTTGACTTCCCAGCCCCATTTCCACCCAAAATGGTAATAAAATCACCCTGATAGATGGTCAGATTGACATTGTCCAAAATCACACGTTCTTCATCAAAACCATTTGTCACCACCTTGGTGGCATTTTTTAATTCAACAATTGCTTTCATCGTGACAGACTGGCTCCTTTCAGAAGTTTATTTTTCAACTCAGGAACCATGAGGCAAGTTGCCAGAATCATGGCTGAGAAGATACGGAGGTAGCTGGTATTGATACCGAGGGAAATAACAACCAAAATTAAGAACTGATAGAAAATCGCTCCGACAACAATGGCCAAGAATCGTTCTAACATAGTAAGGTTACCATAAATTACCTCACCAATAATCAGACTAGCCATACCGACTACAATGACACCAATGCCACGCGACACATCCGCATAGCCTTCTTGTTGTGCAATCAAGGCACCTGCAAGAGCGATGATCCCATTTGAAAGAACAAGGCCTAGCAACTCCATTCGACTTGTATTGATACCAAAACTGCGTGCCATATCTGGATTATCCCCTGTTGCAATAAAGGCCTGTCCAAGGCGAGTATAGAGGAAAAACATCAAGGCACCAATCACCACCACTAGGCTACCTAGACCTAGCAAGAGACCATTGATTTGCTCAGAAAAAGGAAGGAAATCTTGTAAACGTTTGGTATTCAGTAAGCCTAGATTTGCCCTACCCATGATAAATAGAATGACAGAGTGACAGGAAGACATGACCAAGATACCAGCCAGGAGAGTGGGAATTTTCCCCTTGGTATAAAGCAAGCCTGTGACAAAGCCCGCCAAACAGCCAACAAGAACTGCTGCTAGAGTAGCCAAGATAGGATGAACTCCTTGCGTCAATAAGGTAACAGCAACCGCTCCTCCAAGTGGGAAAGAGCCCTCTGTCGTCATATCAGGAAAATTCAGAATCCGAAAGGTAACGAATATTCCCAAACCTAGTACAGCCCATAAAAGAGCCTGTGAAACTGTTGATACAATCATATTTTTCCTTTTCTCTTATCTCTTATTCGATAACCTTGCTTGCTTTACTAATCACGTCATCTGACAAGGTAATTCCTAATTCTTTAGCAACTTTTTGGTTAACGACAACGGTTCCTTCGTTAAAGATTTGTACAGGTGTATCCGCTGGATTGGCACCATCAAGAATTTTCGCAGCCATCTTACCAGTTGCCACACCCAAGTCATATTGGCTAAGGGTAACAGATGCGATACCTCCACCTTCTACCATGTCTTCTACGCTGGTGAAAATCGGAGTTTTGGTTTTATTTGCCACAGATACGACAGTTGAAAATGCTGAAGCAACTGTGTTGTCTACTGGTGTAAAGAGAACATCTGCTTTACTACTTGCGACCTCTACTGTCGCTGCAATTTCATTACTAGAAGCAACTGCATATTCAAGAACAGTATAGCCAGCCTCTTCCGCCGCAGTCTTAAATTCCGCTACTTGAATTTTTGAATTGTCCTCGTTTGAAGAATAGAGGACACCGATAGTTTTAGCGTCTGGTGTAATTTCTTTAATGAGAGAAACTGCATCTGCTACTGGTGTCTGGTCAGATACCCCTGTGATATTTCCACCAGGATTTTTCAAATCCGTCACCAGGTTGGCTCCGACTGGATCTGTCACAGCTCCCATGATAATGGGTAATTCTGTGGTTGCATTGGCAAGACCTTGTGCAGCAGGTGTTGCGATACCAATCAATAATTCATTGCCATTGTCCACCAGTTTTTTACTCATGGTTTGAACTTGGGATTGATCACCCTCAGCATTCATAAAATCAATTTCTAAATTATCCGTTGTGGTATAACCACCTTCTTTAAGGCCTGCCTTGATTCCCTTATAAATCTCATCTAATGAATCATGTGTCACAAATTGCAGAACTCCAATTTTAACTTTTTCTGTGCTATTAGATGAATTGTTCTGTTCTTTTTGCGTCAAAAACAGGGCAGCAATTACCATAACAGTGAGAGCAACAATTGTAGCAAGTAAATTTTTATTTTTCAACATATTCATTCTCCTTTAAAAATACACAATATTCAATCTCTATATCATCAATATATTATCCCACCATCGCCATCGTTTCATCATGATTACCTCGTATTATCTACCATAGTCAAAGTAGAATGTCATTATCTGCATACCGTTTTTTCAATTGAACAACAGTCTACAAAGACAAGGAAAAAGCCCCCGCATATTGAAAAACAATACGCGAGGGCGTCAATGACACGGTGCCACCTCACTTATGGGAATTGTCTAGAATCCTCCCATATCTCATCTCCTCTAACAAGGAGTTGCACTGTAAGGTGTGCGGACCGAACTATCATTGTTTTAAGTTCATTTGCGTGATTGATTTGGCTAGTTACTTCGTTAACTCTCCTTGCTATACCGCCAGTATAAGCTGCGACGACCTGCCTCGTACTCGGCCAAAACAGTCTACGCAAAGTATGCTATGCCAAACAATCCTTGTGAATTTAGGGCATTTTAGGACTAGGCAGTCGGGTGAAGGCAGTACTGGTGGTACGGCGAGACCGACTAACGACGTCATAAAATAGACATAAATGCACATCAGCCCATTTCATAAAACTCCGCCACCCATTCTCAGCACCATGGGCTCCCTGAAGACTTCTGCTTTACTACTTCTTCTGATTACAGATGATTATACGGCATCCATCAATCTTTGTCAAGGTTTTTGATTAAATTTTCTGAAAACTTTTTAATACCTTAAGAGTCTATTTTGAACTATTGTCCAGGATACTGCCATTGGATTGAATAACTTCTTTATACCAGTAAAATGATTTCTTTCTATATCTAGTTAGACTGCCGCTTCCATCATCATTTCTATCAACATAAATTAGTCCATATCTTTTAGATAGTTGTGCGGTAGACATAGATACACAGTCAATACAGCCCCAAGAAGTATAACCCATGACTTCTACACCATCCTGTATCGCCTCCGCAACTTGTAAAAGGTGCTCTTGCATGTATTGAATTCGATAATCGTCATGAACAGTCAAACCACCAGCCTCATCCTTCACTAGCTGATCTTTAGCTCCCAAACCATTTTCAACAATGAATAAAGGAATCTGGTATCGATCATAATAACGATTTAGTGTCAATCTTAAACCAATTGGATCAATCTGCCAACCCCAATCAGAAGCTTCTAAATAAGGATTGACCAAACCACCCAAGATATTTCCTTTTCCAGATGAATATTTTGATGGATCTGCTGCCTGAGTAATACTCATATAATAACTGAAGGAGAGAAAATCAACCGTATTATTTTTTAATAACTCTTCATCACCTTCCATGAAAGTAATCTTTATGCCATTTTCTTTAAAGTATCTTTTGGCATAATTAGGATAATATCCTCTAACATGTATATCCGAAAATAAATAGTTCAAATTTTCATAGGCATGAGCCGCCCAAACATCTTCAGGATTGGGTGTCATTGGATAGGTCGGCATAGCTAAGACCATACAGCCAACCTTACAGTCAGGAATAATTTCATGAGCAATTTTGGTAACAAGACTAGAAGCTACAAGTTCATGGTGAATGGCCTGATATAAATCTTGTTTTGAAAGTTCTTCATTCGGCAAGTCAATTCCACCACTTGTAAAAGGCAGTTCTAAGACAGAATTGACTTCGTTAAATGTCAACCAGTACTTAACCTTATCTTTGTATCGCTCAAAAACTGTACGGGCAAATTTTTCAAAAAATTGAATCATTTTTCTATCCACCCAGCCATGATATTTCCTTGCCAGATACAGGGGAGTTTCATAGTGAGAAAGAGTTACAAGAGGCTCTATACCATTCTTTAGAAGTTCATCAAAAAGTTCATCATAAAACTGTAGCCCTTCTTCATTTGGAAATTCTTCATCTCCATTCGGAAATATTCTACTCCAAGCAATTGATGTTCTAAATACCTTAAATCCCAACTCTGAAAACAGTGCTATATCTTCCTTGTATCGATGATAAAAATCAATAGCTTGTAATTTCAAATTATCTTCCGTTGGTTCTTGGGTAGCCTCACCCAGTCCACCATTGGGGAGAACATCTTGAACGGATAATCCTTTTCCTCCCTCATTATATGCACCTTCTACTTGGTTTGCAGCTACTGCTCCTCCCCATAAGAAATTGTCTGGAAAAATTGACATATACCCTCCTCGAATTATAAGACTGCTAATAAATCATCAGCATAGTTGACTTCCTCTTTTGTCGAAAGCAAGAGAACATCCAAATATTCCTGTGTATTTGTAACAACTACAGGAGTCACTATATCGTACCCTTCTGCGACAAGCATTTCTACATCCACTTCCAGCATCAGTTGACCCTTTTCAACTTTTTCCCCATCTGAAACATGGCTTACAAAACCTCTTCCTTTTAGCTCGACAGTTTCTAATCCAAAGTGGATAAGCAACTCTACCCCTTCATCACTTGTTAAACCGATTGCATGTTTTGTTGGAAAAAGACTGGCAACAGTCCCGTCAAATGGAGCATAGACATTTCCATCCTTAGGGATAATTGCAACTCCTTCTCCAAGCATTTTTTTGGAAAACGTTGCATCATTTACTTTTTCTAAAGGGAGAATTTGACCTGAAAGAGGAGAGAAGACATTTTTTCTACTTGAAATGCCAGGTGCTACTTTTTCTAAATTAACTGTTGACTTTTCTTCATCAATACCTAGGAAATAGGCCAAAATAAATGTGACAATAATTGAAATTGCCGCAGCAATCATAGCGTTAGTAATGTTTGAAGCGGCTTCAGAGTAAATAAATTGTGGCAAAGCAATGAGAGAAGGTACTGCAAAAAGGTATGCTTTTACGCCTGTCAAACCAACAAATAATCCTGCTAGACCACCACCAATCATTGCTGCATACAATGGTTTTTTATACTTTAGAGTAACACCATATAAAGCAGGCTCAGTGATACCAGCAAATAAAGCTGAAAATCCTGCTGCAAAGGCTATTTGTTTCGTGTTACTATTTTTACTCTTAAATGCAACTGCCATAGAAGCGGCACCTTGTGCCAAGTTAGAACCTAACATCGCTGGTAGAATCAGTACATCAGGTGTCGCGATTGAAGCTGCCAAGAAAATCGGTGCAAAAGCCCAGTGCATGCCGGTCATAACGATAAATGGCATGATTGCTCCAAGAACTGCTAAAGTTAACCAACCAGCTACACCATGCATTTGTTCAACCAATTGCGATAATCCTTCACCAACAATAACGCCGAGAGGTCCAACAAGAACTAAAGCTATGAAACCTGAAACAAGCAGGACCAAGGTTGGCTGTAAGAAACTTTTTGTTATTGCTGGAGTGACCTTATTGAAAACAGCTTCAATATACTTCATTAGCCAAACCATAATAAGAATTGGAATAACTGATGAACCATAGCTAGCAGGTGTAACAGGGGCACCTAAAAAATGAAGTGGATCACCTGAAGATACCATTTGAACAAAATTAGGATGTAGCAAAATACCAGCAACCGACATGGCTAAAGCAGGTGTAACTTTGAGTTTTTGTGAAGCTGAGTAGGCCAAAAAAATCGGAATAAAGTGATATGGTGCATCTCCAAAAAAGGCTAAAAATGAAATAGATTGGGAATCAGCTTTTAAAAGCCCCAACATCGGTAAGACAATGACTAGAACTTTTATCATACCTCCACCAAGCATAGCTGGAATAAGAGGTGTCATAGAGCCAGCGATATACTCGATGACTTGTTCTAAGACATTTGCTTTTTTAACCTGTTGAACTGAATCAGAATCAAATTTTCCTAATGCAGTAAATTCTTTATAGTAATTAGCTACATCATTACCTAAGATGATTTGATATTGTCCATTTTTTTTCATAATGCCAATGACTCCGGAAATGGATTTAACACGTTCATCGGACACGATATTCTCATCTTTCAATTCCAGTCGCAATCTAGTAACGCAATGGGTTGCACGAAGAACATTCTTTTCTCCTCCGACTGCCTCTAGGATTGCCAATGCAGTATTCTTGTACTTCATAATAGACTCCTTATGATAAATTTTTTGTTAAACGCCGAATGTGAGCAATTAAATAGACTAGTTCACTTGGACTCAGCAGATAATCATATTCTAACCTAATAAAGTCCGCTACTCGAGTTCCACATTGGTACTCTCTTGGATACTTCTTTTTCATTAACTCCAAAAGATCCACATCATCTTCATCATGGTATTCATTCCCCTCTACCAAACGATGAGCAAACAACTTAACATGTGTGATGAATCGGTAGTAATCAATAGAATCCTGATTGAATTCTGTAGAATAATAGTCTTGAATAATTTGTTCAATCTTCATGATAATTCCAGTAATACGGTAGGATTCTTGAAAAATATTTTCCAAATTCGCATTGACAAAATGCAAAGCGATGAAGGCTGCTTCATCAACTGGGAGTTCGACATGTAAATCTTTTTTTATGATGGATAATGCTTTTTTCCCCAGTTCAAACTCCTCTTTATAATATTTGGCAATTTCCCATCTAAGAGGGTTCGTAACGACTACTCCTTCCTTATGTCTTTCTATACTAGAATTGATATGATCTGTCAAATTAATGTAAATAATCTCATCAAAATGATTTCCAAGTGTTATCTTTCCTAAATTTATTATTTTCTCACAAACATAAACCAACTCAATAGGAACATCGATAAATAGTTCCGTAAAGCGATTCATATTATCGCTATTCTTGAGCAAAAAACTTTTTTCTATCGAAGAAGGTGGGATCGCATCTCCAACCTTCTTTCCAAATGCAATTCCTTTACCAAACAACAAGATATCAACGTTCTTATTATTTTGTGCTATGACTGCATTATGATTTAATACACGCTTTATGATCATAAATTTTCCTTTAAACTTAAAATAAAAGAACCTACTTAAAAGAAATCGACATATATCGTATCGATTCATTTAAATAGGTTCCTGCTCGCCTTAAAGCGATAACATCCTTTTATTTCAATTATTAGTTGGTACTTCTAGCTTAAAAATTCAATAACTCTGTAACCATTTTCAATTTTAATATAAATTAAAGAATTTGTCGATAATTTATAAAAATATAAGAATACTTCTTTTAGTTCCCTTCGTTAAAAAGTCACTGATTTATGATATACTAGACTGAGTTATAGCTATTAGAAAGAGGAAAAACATGTCTTTTGACGGATTTTTTTTACATCACATGACGGCTGAGTTAAGGGCCAATTTAGAAGGTGGGCGGATTCAGAAAATCAACCAGCCCTTTGAGCAGGAAATTGTCCTTAACATCCGCAGCAACCGTCAGAGCCATAAAATGCTCCTGTCCGCCCATTCGGTTTTCGGGCGGGTTCAGCTAACCCAGTCGGACTTTACCAATCCAAAGGTTCCCAATACCTTTACCATGATTCTTCGGAAATACTTGCAGGGTGCCATTATCGAGGAGATTCGTCAGTTAGACAATGACCGCATCTTAGAATTTTCGGTGTCCAACAAGGACGAGATTGGCGACCATATTCAAGCTACCTTGATTGTGGAAATCATGGGCAAGCACAGCAATATCATCTTGGTAGATAAGTCCGAACAGAAGATTATCGAGGCAATTAAGCATGTCGGTTTCTCGCAAAATTCCTACCGAACCATCTTGCCAGGTTCCACCTACATTCGTCCACCGGAGACGCATTCTCTCAATCCTTACACGGTATCTGACGAGAAATTGTTTGAAATCTTATCGACTCAGGAACTGAGTCCTAAAAATCTCCAACAAGCCTTTCAAGGTTTGGGGCGGGATACGGCTTCTGAACTGGCCAGTCATTTGCAGTCAGACCGTCTGAAGAACTTCCGTGCCTTTTTTGACCAGGCTACACAGCCTAGCCTGACAGACAAGTCCTATGCTGCTCTGCCATTTGCCAATAGCCCTGAAAACCAGCCACACTTTGAGAGCCTGAGCAGTCTGCTGGACTTCTACTATCAGGACAAGGCGGAGCGGGATCGGGTGGCCCAGCAGGCCAATGAGCTGATCAAGCGAGTGGCCAGTGAGTTGGAGAAGAATCGCAAGAAACTGGTCAAGCAGGAGCAGGAATTGGCAGATACGGAGACGGCGGAGTTGGTTCGGCAAAAGGGCGAGCTCCTGACCACCTATCTGCATCAGGTACCCAATGACCAGCCGAGTGTGCGGTTAGACAACTACTATACGGGCCAGGAGCTGGAGATTGAGTTGGATGTGGCTTTGACTCCTAGCCAAAATGCCCAGCGTTACTTCAAGAAGTACCAGAAACTCAAGGAGGCGGTCAAGCACCTGACCAACTTGATTGAGGAAACCAAGGCGACCATTGTCTATCTGGAGTCCGTTGACACCATGCTGGGACAGGCTAGTCTAGCAGAAATCGACGAAATCCGCGAGGAATTGATTGAAACAGGCTACCTCAAGCGTCGCCACCGTGAGAAAATCCATAAACGTCAGAAACCTGAGCGATACTTGGCGACGGACGGAAAAACCATTATTCTGGTTGGGAAAAATAACCTGCAAAACGATGAGCTGACCTTCAAAATAGCCAAAAAAGGCGAACTCTGGTTCCATGCCAAAGACATTCCTGGTAGCCACGTGGTCATCACAGACAACTTAGACCCAAGCGACGAGGTCAAGACAGATGCGGCGGAGTTGGCTGCCTACTTCTCCAAGGCTAGACATTCCAACTTGGTTCAAGTCGATATGATTGAAGCCAAGAAACTGCATAAGCCAACAGGTGGCAAGCCTGGTTTTGTGACCTACCGCGGCCAGAAGACCCTCCGTGTCACCCCAACAGAAGACAAAATAAAATCCATGAAAATCTAGTTCATGGATTTTTCTGTATTGAAACCTATTCCGCCTTATCAATATCTTCTCTGACTTCCTTAGCGTTGAACTTAGCGAAAAGATACTGGCGGTCTTGAACAGGAAAACGTTGATCTAGCTGATCGACTGGCCCTACTTCAACCATTCCTTCTGAGATAACATAGTCCATAACATGACCACCGAACGTCAAATCATCAGAGATAAAATGCAAATGATAGCCAGCCACACTGACACCATGGAAAATCTCTGGCGTCCAAATACCAACAATGGTACCTGAAATATTCTCAGCGGTATACTCAGGCTGGCGACTTGCCACCTCCGCAAAACGAACATCAGAAGCCGATTTTGGAATCATGCGCACATGCATCCGAGCAAACGTCCCCTTGATTTTGATGGATCGAAAGAGATTTTCCCCATCGTAATAGGATTCAATTCGCTGGTGCAATTCCTCATGAGTCATTTCAAAGCGTTGTTTGAAAATCACTTCTGCCTCATGGAAAATGACCGCCGCATAGGGAACCTTCATATCAGCAGGAACTTCAACCACTTCTGGTTTCTCCCCTGCTCCCTTGGCCTGATAGGCCTTTCCATCTAAAACAATCAGCTCTCCGTCAATGGAATCTAGGGTCCCCAAACCCAAATCACCATGTTCCAACAATTCGCCAACCGTTAAAGAACCGCCATACAGTCCAGCCATCAAGGCACCGAGTGTATTGTATTGAAATAATCGATTTACTTGCATAACCTACTCTTCATTCAAAAATTCTTGCATGGCTAAATCGTCTGGCACCAATTGGATATAACGACTAGCTTGCTCTTTTGCCTCATCCAAACGACCAAGTTGACGTAAAACCGCTACGTAATCAGCCAAAAATTCAGGATTCTCAGCCAATTCTCCGGCCAATTCATCGTAAAGCTCAATAGCTTCATCATCTCTTTCTAGAGCTTGATAGGCCTTGGCCACATTCCAGCGAGCTAGAACGTTATCTACCTCTTCATCAAATAAAGCCACAACCTCTTCAAATCGCTCCTGCTCAAGATACAGATTGGACAAGCGCAGAGCCAGTTCGTTACTATCATCTGCCACCTCTTTTGCCCGTAGAAGATAATCTTCTGCCCCCGCCTCGTCATGCAATTCATAGGCATACTGAGAAGCCTGAAGCAAGAGATTGGCATCAAAGTCATTTTTAGCCAGGCCTTTTTGAGTCATAGCCAAGGCATCTTCTAATTTATGCTCGGCATGAAGCGACTGTGCATAGGCATATTCATAGCCCTCAAAATCAGGATTGATGGTATCCAGTTGCTTGAAGTAGAGATTTGCCTTTTGGTATTCTTCTCGTTCAAATAGCAGAGCTGCCAATTCAAAGACCGTCTGATCATCGTATTCCAACTCAACAGCTTTTTCCAAAAATTCAATGGCCGCTTCAAATTTCCCTAAACTTGCATAGGCAATACCAATTCGCTGATAGGTAGAAACTCCCGTTAATTCGTAGATTTCACGATTATCCAGCTGGGCATAATAGGAAATAGCCTCATTAAAAAGCTCCAGTTCCATATCCAATTCTGCTAAGCCAAAAAGGATGATGGGTTCATCTGATAAGTGACTTGCTTCTAACAATTTTTCACGCGCCACATCCGACAAGCCTTCTGCCTGATACAGGTCCGCCTTGACCAACAATGCTTCCACATAGACAGGACTGTCTTCCGAAATTTCCTCCAAATATCCGAAAGCTTCTTCAACCAAGCCATCTTCAAAAGCAATCTGAGCCAGATTGATCAGCACTTCGGGAAATTCTTCTTTGACCTGTTCATAGATTTGTCTAGCCTGTGGGAAAAAACCAATGCCTTCTAAGTAGGCTGCCAAGGACAAAAGCGTTTCACTATCATCTTGCACCAAGGCGCGCTTGAAATACTTTTCTGCCTTATCTAAATCCTGTTGGTCCAAACAAACCAACATTTTTTCACTATTGTTCATTCACAACCTCATTTTCTTCATCTTCATACAAACTACTGTGTGCTTTGTACCATTCAAATGCCGCTTTCACTAAAACCTTAATAGAGGCATATATTGGAATTCCCAGAAGAACTCCTAGGACACCGTACATCTGACCAGCTGTCAATAATACAAATAAGATGGTAATCGGATGAATACTTAGGGAGCTTCCGATAATCAATGGTGTCACAAAACGACCTTCTATAGTCTGCTCAATCATAAAGACTACTAAAACCTTTATCAGCATGATTGGACCAGCAATCAATCCTAAAATAACAGCTGGAATCATGGCCAAGAAAGAACCCAAATACGGAATTAGATTGAGGAAACCAGCCATCACCCCCAAGGTTATTGGATAGCTAAGACCAATGATTGAGAACATCACTGAGAACATCAGGGCAACAATAATCGCAACGGTCACCTGACCACGAACATAGTTTGATAATTGCCCATTCACATCTGATAGTACTGTTCCAATCGGTTCTCTCCACTTGGTTGGTAGATATTGGGTGATGTGTTTATTCAAATACTGACCATCCCGTAACAGATAAAAGAGAATAAAAGGCATAATCAAAATAGCAACAATAATCTGCGAAGCGGTTGAAATCAAATTACTTGCCCAATTCACAGCACTTGAAGAAAACTTCTGAGCATAGGCAACGACCTGATCATTGACCTTATTTAACATCTCCAGAGCTGTTGGTCTAAATTGTTCAAAGCGTTGATCCTGTAGGAGCCCAGTTACCTGTCCTTCGATTTTCTGGATATTCGAAGGAAGATTTTGCGCAAAAGATGTCACTTGCTCTTGAATACTCGGAATTGCCACCGCCAGTCCCCAGATAATGAGAAGACTGATTAAAACAAAGAGAATAGAAATACCAACTGTACGAGAAATTTTATGCTTTTCCATCCAGTCAACCATCGGATTTAACAGGTAATACAAAAGACCTGTTAAAATCATCGGTAACAATACAATTTCTAAAAAGCTTCCTATTGGTCTGAATAAAAAACTAATTTTACTAAAAATAAATATGGTCAAAAAAGTCAGCAAGGTTACTAATAAAAATGTCACCGCTTGGCTATTCAAAAACAAGCGGAAAAACCAAGTCAGACTAAATTTTTGATGCTTATCTTCCATCTAATACGCTCCTAGTCTTTTTTTTCTATTGTAACATGGAGAAAGGATTTTTGTAAAAATCAACTACAGAATTTATACGACTTTCTCAGAAAAACATGGTATAATTTTATCAATCATTTCCAAAAAGGAGAATCCTATGACTATCTATTTCGGTACCTACACAAAACGTGAATCAAAAGGAATTTATAAAGCAAATTTTGACTCTGAAACAGGACAACTTAGCAATCTAGAATTGGTCACTGAAGAACCTAACCCTACCTACCTTGCCTTTGATAAGGCCGGACATCTATACTCCGTCGGCGCTGAAAATGGTCTAGGAGGTATCGCTGCCTTTAATGCTGACTATACTCTACTCAACCATGTTGTATCAGAGGGCGCACCACTTTGCTATGTCGTTGTAGATGAAGCAAGAGATTTAGTTTATGGCTCCAATTTCCACAAAGGGCAACTACTTGTTTATAAACGTTTGGCGGATGGTTCACTAGAATTAGCTGATGTCGCTCAACACGAAGGATCTGGGCCACACGAAAACCAAGCTTCCGCCCATGTTCACTTTTCTGATTTGACGCCCGATAAATTTTTAGTAACCTGTGATTTAGGATGTGATCAAGTGGTGACCTATAAGGTATCTGACCAAGGAAAAGTAGAGAAAATCGCAACCTATCAGGCTGCACCAGGAAGTGGTCCACGTCACATCGTCTTCCATCCTGTCGCAAAAATCGCCTATCTCATCTGTGAACTCAATTCAACTATTGAGGTGCTTATCTATGACGGCTGGGGACAATTTGAACACCTACAAACTGTCTCTACTCTCCCAGAAGACCATACTGGTTTCAACGGTACTGCCGCTATTCGCATCACAAAGGATGGTAAATTTATTTATGGATCCAACCGCGGAAACGACTCTATCGCAGTCTACAAAACGCTTGCTGATGCCAGCTTAGAATTAGTTGAAATCGTCCCAACAAATGGAAAAACTCCTCGCGATTTCACGCTTAGTCCTGATGAAAAGCATTTGATTGTTGTCCATCAAGATTCTGACAATGCAACTGTATTTGAGAGAGATGCCGAAAATGGCTGTTTGACTGAGCTCTCACACGATTTCTATGTTCCTGAAGCAGTTTGTGTTACATTTTTATAAGTAGTTTCAGTTGTGAAATCCGTACAGTTTTGGTTTAATAGTCTCATAGGAAGTGATTTCAACATGAATCCAGTAGATCTTTTTAACCAAGTAAAAGAATTGATTGCAAACAAAGACTTTGATGGTGCAAAACAATTTATCGAAGAAAACAAGGACCAATTCGGTGAATACTTGGAACAGGCAAAAGGCTTGTTATCAGGTTCTGAAGGTGTTAACGGTCTTTTAGATAAAGTTAAAGGCTTGTTCTAATACATGTAAAAACTAGGCTGAGAATGTTCAGTCTAGTTTTTTTGTTTGTTCAAAAATATTTGTTATACTCATTTAAAATCAAAAATAGCCACCTACCACTCAAAGTGGATATGGAGCGTTTCGATTTTGTTATTTTTTAGAAGAAAACAGCTACTTGAAATCCACAATCCTCAACTCAAACTTATAAATTAAGGTTTCACATGTTATAAGTAGCTTAGACTTGCTATTTTTGATTTTTATTGAGTATTATCTCTTGCAATGAAGGAATTACCCAATCGCTCTTCAATTTTTCATTTTCACTGGCATGCTTTCCAAAACCTGTCAGTATCCGTACAGTAGTCCACATTCCCAAAGATTTAGCAGGTAGAATATCATTATCATACCTATCCCCGACATAGATAACTCTATCTGCAGGGATGTTTGCTTTTTGCAAGGCAAGTGTGAAAATCGTTGTATCTGGTTTAGATAGCCCAACCTCTTCAGAGAGGATAATGAGTTGAAAATAAGACTCAATTCCTCACTCTTTAAGCAGTTCTCTAATACTACTAGACTGATTGGCAATAATCCCCAATCGATAGTTTTGTGATAACTTCTCTAGAGCATCTATTGTTTCAGGATACAGGCTCACACCCTCATTTGTCCACAAAGGACGTGGCTCGGTCGGTGCAAAATACTGCCAGGTCGCACGAATAGGGTCCAGCGACTTATGAGCATACTCCACCATTTTCTTTTTATAAGAATCTGATGAAACCTCTATATCCAGAGACTCTAACTTCTTCACACACTTGTCTATATAATAACCATAAGCAGCCTCTTCATCTAAAAGCGTCGAACCCAAATCAAAAAATATCCACTCTATCATCCCACTCTCCATCTCTTTTCAAAATGAGAATACTTAAGTTGATATGCCTTTTTAGAATATCATTTTATCAATATCAAGGCAAAGAAAACTACCTAGAGAGTTTTGCTGTCCCTCACTTTGTTAGCCCGAAAATAAATTAGCACACTGTACATAGAAAAACAAGTCTGGAACTTTCCAGACTTGTTCTTACTATAAACCTCGCTATTCTAGCTCGGGGATAAATTAGTACACTGTACTAATTTATTTTTTCAAGTTATCATAATATCAAATAGTTCAATAAAATACGCTAAATTACTAATCTACTTTTTACCTTTTTCATTCTAAAATGTAAAGTACAAACAAGTACAATATACTAGAGGGGTAGTAAAAAAGGTATTAAATCAATGAGTTCAGCAGGCAAGAAAACAGCACCCCACAAGGTGCTGTTTTCAGGTCTTCTTAATTACCATACAAAAAAGAGGGATACCCCTCCTCACTATCCCCTCAACCACCAACAGGGGACACCAGCAAAACTAACGACATATTGACTGGTACGTTTATCACTGAGCGGCATTCAATGTCGCACTATATTCCGCTCCATTGCTATCAGAATAGCGGTGGAAACTGATACTATATTTTCATGCTATCATATTCACTTTACAAAAGCAAATCCTAAGTACACTTGATAAGGCGTTTTTTTTAGTTGCTTTTGCTTATCTGATAGGCTTATTATACCAAAAAAGGGAGTGTATGACCTCACGGGCTAACTCTCCCTAATCGGCTAGACTATGCAAGCCTCCAGCTGTGAATATATTATACCATGTTTATCACGCGCAAATCTACTATATTTTACTGTTTTTTACTGTATTTTGGTGCTATAGCTTACCCTTTTCTATCTTCTCTCTAATTATCCTAGCCCATATATCATAAAAAGGATGCCCGTCTGGGATAACAGGGGGATTTTTAGCAAATTCTTCTTGTGATAAAGTTGTTTCTTTTTCTAATATTGTACCGTCTGCTAGTTCAGTACCCTTAGGGACAACGTGGGTTATTATTGGTGTCCATTTTTCTTTAGGTTTAGCCATGTTAAAATTACTCCTTTATTGTGTAAAAATACAAAATAGGGCTAACCTTACACTTTAGCAGTTTATCTGTTTTAGTGTACTGGTTTAGCCCTATCAAATAAGTTAGATAGTGTTAAGCATGAATTTTCTTATCTGCAATAGCATCTGTTAAGGTCTGTGAGAAATTTAGCCCTAACTCACGCCCTAAAGTATCCGCCCAACGTGGAATAGTTAGTGTTTTCTTTACAGGCTCTTGACTGCCTAGATACTCAGCAACGTCAACCATAACCATAGATACAAAAGACTTGCTAGGGTCATAAACTAGCTCTATGTCCTCATCATCACGGAAAGGGTTATTATCTGCTAAAGATAGAGTGTTAATAGGGGCAGGAGTGGGAATATCTCGCCCATTCTCAATATAATCAGCTAGATGAATACCTAACCAATCACTAGCCATTGCCATAGCGTCTGCCATATCTTCGCCCTGAGTTGCTGAATGTTCAAAGTCTGGGAAAGTGACAAAATAAGGGGCGTTAGCTCCGTCTGTATCGTCATAATAAAATAAAGCTGGATAAGTGACAAGCATAGTTTACCTCCAAAATCAAAGACAAGCGAGGGACTGCCTTTATAACAGCCCTGCTTGCTTTTTGATACCCCTTTCGGTGTATTTGTTAATTTCACCGTGGGGAATGGTTATAGGTCGCTCGCCTGCTTTTTCAAGTTTAACGTGAGACCCCTTGCCACCTTTGGTTTTTGTCCAACCATGGGCGGTAAGTAGTTTAACCATTTCTTTTTGTGTCATAGGCATAGCGCTTTTACCTCCTGACAAGATTATTATATCATACGTGTTACACGTGTTCAAGTAAAAAGAGTGATATTTTGTCTAATATTAGTTATCAAAAATAGCTCCTAAAATCGTTTATAAGGGCTTTTAGCTAGTCCGTGGTTAATTTTATCGGACAAGGTAAAACACGCGCTAAAATAGAGATAAATTTAAGCTTGTGGCTGTTCTAGTTGCTTTTGTAACTGCTCTAAGTTCTTAATAGCTTTTTGTCTAATGCTAGAGACTTCTCTATAATCTTTTAGACCGCTTGCCTCTACTAGATGTTTGTCTTTTACTCCTTCGATATATTGTAAGGTTAAAATTTTACGTTGGTTTTCGTCTGATAGCTGATTGATTAAGTCTGTCATACGTTGCCGTTTTGCTTTAATTCCTCGTATTGCTACCAATAATCTTGCTTTTCTCTTTCTAATTCTCCTAGACTGTACTGGATAAGTTTTCTCAAGTTCAAGTTTATCATTTTCTAAACTAGAAACAGCATCTTTCAAATCTCTAATGTCTCTTAGTCGCTCGTTAATTGTCATATTGATTTCAAACATAATTTAATACCTCGCTATGATTATATCAAAAATAGCGCGTGTTCTTTGGTTAGTTCTTTGTTCGATTGAGTAAGTTTGTTTGTTTTGGGAACTAATAGAACGTTCTTTATTTGTTTGTTTTGTAAATGCACCCTGTTATTTTAGTCCCCCCAACCAATAGCTCACCCCTTTATCTAAATAGCTAGTAAACTTTCTGTAATGTCTCCAGTATGTCTTGGCTCTCATTCTTTTTGGACGGCTTGGAAAATTATCATAATCTACGTACCCTTTTTCTGGATAATAACTAGGGTCTACCTTTCTAGCCTCTTTCAATGCTAGATTAAAATAATACTGACAATCTGTTTTACTTCGGTTTAATGTTTTCTTGTGGACTTGTTGACACGTTCCACAACTAAAATACAGATACTGTTTATAAAGTTTCCTGCACCGTCTACCACAATCAGGACAAAGAAAGAAGTAGCGAGTACCTCCGTATGTTCCTGGTATGCTAGCTAAATTTATCTGTTGGCTATCATAAGTAGTAGTTAGGTTATTAAGGTCAATAGTGATAGTTTGCCCTCTCAACTGTCCACATGCTTTTGACAACCCTTTTTCTTTTAGTGGTTTGATTATCTTTTCTATGGTTAATTCAATCATCTTATCCCCCCTCCTTATATAGAAAACCCAATTTTATTGATTAAATGACAAAAAGAGGCGCGTACCTCTCTGTCTCAGCCCTTGGAAAGTAGCCTACGGGTGTATCACCAGCCATATAATTTAAGCGGTGCTGTTCAAGTTCCAGTCTGTCTTTTCCGCTTGTTCTAGGTAGTGGTTTTCAGTCATTTTTAGCCTCTCTTTCTTATTTCAAGATAAATTATGTAAACTTTTGCTATTTGTGACCATCTTTGAAAAAACTTGGTCACACCTTTTAAGCTAGTAGTACCAAGGGTTTAGGTGGTGTCAAAATCTTGTGACCGTCTTTTGAAAAATTATTTATATAGAAAAGATGAAATGATTTCCAACTCCTATATAATATAAATAAAAAAGATGGTCACACGGTCACATTTATAAAAAATAAAGGGATTTTCAATTAGTTTTTTATACCAAGTACCCTATGCTTAATTTTTTGTTTGGCGATGGAAAGCATAGGGGTTTAGGTAGGATTCTTTTAGTTGTTTTCAAATTGGTTAGATTGCCACGCTTGATTTATTTTTTCAAGGAAAGCAGCGCAGTATTTCTCAAAGAGGCAATTTCTCACCCCATGAAAAGCGTCTATTTTTGTTTAGGTTTGTAAGTTACGTATGGGATGCCTTGTTTAGGGCACTATCAATATAATTAAAAGCACTTAAAAACGCTTCAAGTATAGTCATCTTCTCAAAAAATGTTTTCTTACTATCAAGATACGTTTCTACTGCTTGTTGCTCTTTCTCATCTAATTTCTCAAAGACAAGCATTTTTAATTCGTCATAAATCATTTCAATTCTCCTGGTCTAAAATTATTGTACCATGCTTTTTAGCTTATTGATTGAGTACCGCTTATCTTTGATACTAAATACTTTAAAATAGTTACCCTCTAATCCTGTGCGGACACGACTTGCAACACGTTCGCTATAAAGGTTTGCTATTTCGTTATTGCTTAAATTGGTGGTTATGATAGTATTATTTCGATGACTAAGTACATCAAAAATAAACTCCTCCTCCCATGCTGACTTAGATTGCCCCAAGGCATTGCCAAGTTTGACCCCTAAATCATCCAAAATCAGATAATCAACCTCTTTTAGCATCCGCGAATAATAACCCTCTTTGCTAGTAAACTTAAAACTTTCTCGGATTTCTCTTAGTATCTCAGTAAGGTTAATAAACAATACACTTTTAGGCTCTCCTTTGGCTCTATACGCCTCATTTAGCTCTTTGGCAAGAGAAATAGCTAGATGAGTTTTTCCAACCCCTGTAGTGCCTGTTAGCAAAGTATTTCCATTCATGCCACCAAGATATTTCTGAGTTTGAGTTTTTACAAAATCTAACAGCTGTTTCTCCTCTGGTGTCTCAATAATGAAATTATCAAAGGATGCCGCTTTTAAGTCTTCTGGGATTGTACTGTCACGCATAAGCACATTATAGGTTTTCTGATAGATACTAGCGTTTAAGTGCTTTTCTACCTCTTCCTGTTCCTGTTTGTCTATCTGCTCCTGGGCACATTTAGGACAAAACGGAGACGGTTTCCGTGGTTTATCTTCCCCAGCAATTTTAACTACTCTATCAAGTTGCATTAACGGGATGCCATGAATGGGGCAAGTCTTTGCTAGTGTCTTTGTGTTTGTGATAAATTCAGCTTGTGTTAGCATATGTAACTCCTTTTTCTAAAATGGGTTTTCTTCTGACCAGTTCGCCAACCACTCCTCACGGGTTTGAGGCTCTGGTTTTGATTTATTCTGTTGTTTTCTATTCTCACGCGCTGCCTTGCTATTTCTAACAAGTTCAACTGTCAATAGGTTATCCTGTTTCCATCTGTTTAAGATTGCTTTAATATATGCCAAATTAGCCTTACCTTGACTAACCGCCTCTTTCAATGCCTCAAGAATAAGTTCTGGGCTAAAATCTTCTAGCATGTACTGCAATTCTTGCATCTGTATTGGTGATAAAGGTTTACCTGTTTCAGCCTCAAAAGATTTATAGAGACTTACAAAGTCTTGATTAAGGGTAGGGGGAGTAGGTGATTGCTTTTGTTCTTTATCTACTTCTACTCTTTCTCTTCTCTTTTCTTCTCTACTCTTCTCTACGTAACTATCTTGTAACGGTGTTACGGTTTGGCGTAACATTGTTACGTTATCATCCTGCTTTTTCTTTTCTCTCATCCGTTCCATCCTAACTGCTGATTGGGTTTTAGAACCTACTCGTTGGACTGCTCCAGGCAAGGAGATTTCTTCCTCTGATATTTCAATCAACAATCCTTTACGCTTGAGAAAATCAAATACAGCCCTGACATCCTCTACTGCCTCATCAATATCAAAAGCAATTTCGGAAACAAAATCATCCTCGATACTTTCAAAATACAATGAGCCATTATTTTTTAGACTTTTCAGCAACAGTTTTAGATAAATAGTGGTATATACATACCCTGCTGCCATCCTTTTTAAGGCTTTCATTTCCTTTTGTTCAAAAAAATCATGCTCCATCTTCAACCACCAATAACGCTTTTCCTCTGCCAAATTTACTCCTCCCCCGTCGATAAATATTGCATTTTGTCTAGGTATTCAATTTCAACCAATTTCAAATGATTCTCTATATCAGTCACACACTCTAACGCTCCTGTAAATCCCTCATTTTCTAAGATATTTTTCAATCTCTCAATAGCCAAAATTGCCCCATCGTGGCTTTTTATAAACTCTACTAGTTTCATCTGCTTTACCTCCAAATTGTTCTACTACTTGATTTTGTCACACGTTCAATCAGTTCATTGTGCGCGTGGCGTGGCACTTTACTGCTGATAAAAACAACATCTAAACTGGGGGAGTAATGCACCTTGCCCCTCCACGCATCACCATCAATAATAAATACTTTCAAAATAGACCTCCTAGCGTACTGTGAGAAAATTAATCACATCAGAAACCTTGAAATATAGTTTTTTGCTACTTTCAAAGGGTGATTGATATGAGACTAGCCCAATATCCATCCAGTTTTTCAAAGTTGTACCAGAAATATCTAGGTCATCTTTGAGTTCCTTGGCTGTGATTAAACCTGTTTTCTTTTGCAACTTCTTCTCTAGCTCTAGTTTTTGTTGTGCCAGCTTATCAACCCTATCTAATAAGCCTTGTTCAAATTCAGCCGAAAATGTTCCCATACTCCCCTCCTAGTTAAATTTCTTACCAGCAAGCCATACATAAGCCCCATAGCGCTCTTGTACGTGGGCTGTGGTGTTTTCCTCCACCTTGTCAGTTTGTGGGCTAATATCAAGCTCTATATAGCTCTCATAACGCCATAATAAGATTAGAATAACCAAGGAAACAATAATCAAGATAACACTTTCAGTCAATGTTGGGATTGATTCATTCATTGCTATACTCCTTGAAAAATCTATCTGACAATCCTGTGTGCTCTGAAACAAGATACTTTAGCCCACTAGTTGCTACTGTTACAAGGGCTGTTGCTTTATCTGGTTCAATGTCGCTAGTTGCTATTTCTAATGTTCTGATAACATTTTTCAACTCCGTACATAGCAATTCATAGTTACTTAAAATCTCATTATTCATGCTGTCTAATAACCTCCAGTTCATTGTCATTATCACAATTTATTAATTTACAAGCGATTAAATCTAAATCTTGATATAGCTGTTCTGTCATTTCAAAAATAACACTAAATGCTTGTTTCATTTGATGGTGTAAAATAGCGCTATCTGCTCCAGCATTATCAGCAAGTAATAAAGCATTGCCTAACTGTTGGATAATTTCAACGCGTGGTAGCAACTCAGCAATTTGGTTGCCCTGTTGCTTGATGTTTTGTGTGCTTAATGCCATTTTTGATTTTCTCCTTTATTTTTGGTAAAATTAAAGTAGTTATATTTGACAAGGGGGTGACTGATTTCCTCCTTGCTAAATACCTAACAAAACCACGCGCCTTGCTGATATACTCCCCTTATAGTGGACAGTGAAAAAACAAAAATTTTCACTAGAAACTATAAAGGGAGTTTTATTATGTCCAAAAGAAGTCCAAAGTCTGTCTCTGAGAAACTAGAAATTG